>NZ_JANPEO010000604.1:0-5938 GCF_031422975.1 Nocardioides sp.
CGAACCGGCACGAGCAGGCCCTCGCCGCCGAGCGCGAGCAGGCGCTGGTCGCCGACACGGTTCGCGAGGCCGAGCGCACCCGCATCGCCCGCGAGATGCACGACGTGCTCGCGCACCGGATCACCCAGATCTCCATGCAGGCTGGCGCCCTGGCCTACCGCGAGGACCTCGCAGCCGACCAGCTCCGCGACGGCCTCGGGGAGATCCAGGGCAAGTCCAACGAGGCGATCCACGAGCTCCGCGGTGTGCTGGGCGTGCTCCGCGACGCGGCGACGGGCGAGCCGGTCGAAGGGCCCCAGCCGACGTACTCCGACATCGCATCCCTCATCGCCGAGTCCCGCGAGCACGGCGTCCACGTCGAGTTCAGCGATCGCGTGGACCGCTCGGTCGCAGCAGTCCCCGATGTCGTCGGCCGAGCGCTCTACCGGATCATCCAGGAGGGGTTGACCAACTCCACCAAGCACGCACCGGGCGCCCTTGTGAGCATCGAGCTCAGCGGCTCGCCGGAGCGCGGGATCGACGTCCTGATCCGCAACCCGCTCGGGTTCGCCGACAACACCACACCCGGCGCCGGTCTGGGCCTGGTGGGCCTCGTCGAGCGCGCCGAGCTGCGTGGCGGCACCCTGGTCCACGGTCGCGAGGGCTCGCTGTTCGTGCTGCGCGGATCGATACCGTGGACCGCATGAGTGAGCGAAGCCAGCGAGTCATTCAGCACAGCGCGGCAAGTGCCTCATGCGCGCACGGAGCGAAGCGAGTACGTGCATGAGCAAGCCAGCCACGAAGAGCATCCGGGTGCTCGTGGTCGACGACGACCCGCTGGTGCGGTCCGCACTGGCGCTCATGCTCGGCGGCCAGCCCGACCTGGTTCTCGTCGGCGAGGCCGGCGACGGCGCGGAGGCGCTGGTCATGGTCGAGCGCGAGCGTCCCCAGGTCGTGCTGATGGACATCCGGATGCCCGTCATGAACGGCCTGGACGCGACCAAGGCCGTCCTGCAGCTCGCCCACGCGCCCTCGGTGATCGTGCTGACGACGTTCCACGCCGACGCCTACGTCGTCGCCGCCGTCGCCGCCGGCGCCGACGGCTTCCTGCTCAAGGACACCCCGCCGCACGAGATCGTCAGCGCCGTACGCCGCGTGGCGGACGGTGAGGCGATGCTGTCGCCGGCGGCGACCCGCGCCGTGCTGGAGCAGATGCGCCTCACGCAGCCGCTCGACCGGTCGGCCGTGGCCAAGGAGCGGATGGCGACTCTCACCCTGCGCGAGCGCGAGGTGGCGATCTGTGTCGGTCGGGGGTTGAGCAATGCCGACATCGCCGGCGAGCTGTACCTCTCGGTGCCCACCGTCAAGGCCCATGTCTCGCGGCTCTTCGACAAGCTCCACTCGACCAATCGCGTGCAGATCGCCATGGTCGTCCACGACGCCGGTCTGGTCTGAGCCGAGCTCAGAGCTCGATGACCATCCCCGCCACGGCGAGATCGAGCGGACCGGACCAGGTGGTCCGGGCCTCGGCGAGCGCCACCTGCGGGTCGTGCCAGGGCGGGATGTGCGTGAGCACGAGTCGGCCCACACCCGCCTCGGCGGCGGTGGTGCCGCACTCGGAGCCGGTCAGGTGCAGGTCCGGCGGGTTGACGACACCGTCGCGGAAGGACGCCTCGCAGAGCAGGAGGTCCGCCCCGGCGGCGAGGTCCGTCAGCGCCTGGCAGGGGCCGGTGTCCCCGCTGTAGACCACCGTGCGGTGGCCGACGGTGACCTTGAGGGCGAAGGCGTCGACCGGGTGCGTGACCCTGACGGTCTCGACCACGAACGGTCCGACCCGCACGGGCTCGCCGTGCACGAAGAAGTCGAACTCCTCGGTCATGCCGGGGTCGAGCGGCAGGTCGTAGGCCCGCGCGAGGCGGCCGGGCGTGTCCTGCGGGCCCCACACGGGGATGCGGGGCTGTGGGCCGGTCGGGTGGTACTTGCGCATCACGTAGTAGCCGCACATGTCGAGGCAGTGGTCGGCGTGTAGGTGGCTGAGGAACACGGCGTCGACCCTCAGGGGGTCCGCGTACCGGTGCAGGTGGCCCAGGGAGCCGTTGCCCAGGTCGAGCAGGATGCGGAAGGTGCGACCGTCCTGCTCGGCCTCGAGGAGATAGCAGCTGGCCGGCGACTCGGGGCCGGGGAAGGAGCCGGAGCAGCCGACGACGGTGAGTCGCGCCGTCATGCGGTGCTCACGACAGGCCGCCGGCGAACTGGGAGGCGACGAGCAGCTCGGAGCCGAGGAAGCGACGCCCGATCGTCTCGAACTCGTCCGGGCTGCCGGTGGTGGCGAAGGAGTAGGTCGGCACGCCGGTCTCGCGCATCAGGTCGGTGCGCACCAGCAGCTTGTAGACGTCCTTGGCGCACTCCTCGGCCGAGCTGACCAGCGTGACCTCGTCGCCCATCACCAGCGAGATGACGCCGGTGAGCAGCGGGTAGTGGGTGCAGCCGAGCACGAGGGTGTCGACGCCGGCGTCGACGAGCGGCTGGAGGTATTCGTGGGCGACGTCGATGAGTTCACTGCCGGCAGTCACGCCCTCCTCAACGAAGTCGACGAAGCGAGGGCACGCGCGGGTGAGGAGTTCGACGTGCGGGGCCGCGGCGAACGCGTCGTCGTAGGCCATCGACTCGGCGGTCGCGCGGGTGCAGATCACGCCGATCCGGCCGTTGCGCGACGCCGCGACAGCTCGTCGGGTGGCGGGCAGGATGACTTCGACGACAGGTACGTCGTAGCGCTCCCGTGCGTCGCGCAGCATCGCCGCACTGGCGGAGTTGCAGGCGATCACCAGCGCCTTGACGCCTTCGGCGTAGAGGTGGTCGAGGCACTCGAGGGCGTATTCGCGGACCTCGCTGATCGGCTTGGCGCCGTACGGCTGCCGCGCCGTGTCCCCGACGTAGCGGATCGATTCGTGCGGCAGCTGGTCGATGACCGACCGCGCCACCGTCAGCCCGCCGAAACCGGAGTCGAAGATCCCGATCGGGGCTTTGCGGGTCATGGTGGGCACGGGGGCAAGGCTAGGGCGTGCGGGGTGGGAAAGGCACGCGGTGGGCAGCGTTGGCCCGGTCACACGAGAACGCGTCCGGCACGCTTTGGGTTCTCCCTTGTCGCGTCTCGGTGTCGTCCTGCCTGTCCTGACCCTCGTCCTCTCCGGGGGCATCGCGTGCGCCGCAGCCAGCGAGGCCCCCGACGCGTCACGGTCCGGTGTCGCCGAGCGCCGCCTCGACACCGCCGGTCCGATCGACACGGTGGTGGCCATCTCGATCGACGGCCTCAATCCGATGGCGATCACCAAGCTCGGCAGGAGTGGCGCCCCGGCACTGCACAAGCTGATCCGCACCGGCGCGACCACGCTCAACGCGCGCACCGAGTTCGAGCTGACCGACACCTTGCCCAACCACACGGGCATGGTCACCGGGCGCCGAGTCGAAGCAGCCACCGGCGGTCACGGCGTGACCTGGAACGACGAGCGCCTCACGCCGCCGACCGTCCAGGCCGCGGCCGGCCATGACGTCGCGTCGGTCTTCAACGTGGTCCACGACGCCGGCGGCAGCACCGCCTTCTTCGCCAGCAAGGCGAAGTTCTCCCTCTGGGAGCGGTCCTGGCCCGACGCGATCGACACCGACGTGATCGTCGAGGACAACAGGCGGCTGACGGCGCAGTTCGTCGGCGACCTGACCGCTCGCACGCGCAGCTTCCGCTTCCTGCACCTCTCGGCTCCCGACGTCGCCGGCCACGCCCGCGGCTTCATGAGCCCGGCCTACCTCACGGCAGTGACGGCCACCGACCGCCTCGTGCGCACGGTGATGCGAGCGATCTCGTCGTCACCCACCCTGGCGGGGCACACCGCGGTCATCCTGACGGCCGATCACGGTGGCCGGGGAGCCAGCCATCGCGACCCCGTCCGGCCGGCCAACTACACCGTGCCGTTCATGGTCTGGGGTCCCGACGTCGCGCGCGGCGTCGACCTCTACGCCATCAACCCGACCTACACCAACCCCAGGCGCGATCGCACGACCTACGGCGACGCGCCGATCCGCAACGGGGACGTGGCCAACCTCGCCCTCGACCTGCTCGAGCTCCCCGCCGTCCCCGGCAGCGAGCACGACGCCGCTCAGGACCTGGTCGCGCTCACCGCTCAGCCGCTGTCGGCCACGGGTTGAACCGGCAGCCGTCGAGCCCCTTCGACTGCTGCATCATCACTGGCGCCGCCTGACCCGGTCCGGGACAGCCGGCGTGACCGTGTCCCAGCCAGTGGCCGGTCTCGTGGTTGACCACGAGGTGGCGATAGTTGCGCAGGCCTGCCCGCGCCTGGTTCCACGCCGGTGAGGCGAACTTCCAGCGGTCCTGGTTGATCACCACGAAGCGGCCGACCCGACACGACCAGTACGTCGAGCACTCGGCACCGAAGCTCGGCAGCGTCGACGCCTCCGCCAGCACGAGAGTGAAGTCGCCACCCCTCCCGACCTGACGCAAGGCGATGCCGGCCGCTCGCCAGCCGCGCGCATCGGCGTACGTCTCCTGCGCCAGGCGCTTGAACGTCGCGAGGCTGGTGGTGATCCGGCCACGCGTGGTGACGTCGTAGGTGACGCGTCGCCGCACGGGCACCCGGTAGTCGATCCTGCTCGTGGGCTCGGAGACGGCGGCGGTCCAGGCGAAGCCGTCGGCGCGGACGCGGACCTCGACGGTGAGCCTGGTGGCGACGTCGAGCGCGGTGAGGCGGTAGGTCCGCTCGTGGGCCCGGCGGATCGGCTCGCCGTCGCGCAGCCAGCGGTAGCGGGTCTCGGTGCGCTGCGGCGACCAGCGTCCCGGATCCGCACGCAGGACCTGGCCCTGCCTCGGTGTGCCGCTGATCGCGGGCAGCGTCGTGTTGGTCAACGGCGACAACTCACTGTCGGCGAGCGCGGGCGCGCCGACCAGCACGAGCAGGAGCGCGAGCAGGAGGGCGCGGGGCACGCGCCTCAGCCTAGGGGGTCGGCTAGGCCCAGAGCTGACCGTCGAGGCGGTCCTCGGCCTGGTCGACGGTGCCCTCGTAGGCACCCGTGGAGAGGTACTTCCAGCCGCCGTCGCACACCACGAACGCGATGTCGGCCCGCTCCCCCGCCTTGACGGCCTTCGCGGCCTGGCCGAGCGCGGCGTGCAGGATCGCGCCGGTGGAGATGCCGGCGAAGATGCCCTCGAGCTCGAGGAGCTCACGCACGCGGCGTACGGCGTCCCGGGGGCCGACCGAGAAGCGCGAGTCGATCAGGGTGGCGTCGTAGAGCTCGGGCACGAAACCCTCGTCGAGGTTGCGCAGGCCGTAGACGAGCTCGCCGTAGCGCGGCTCGGCGGCAACGATCCGGACGTCGGGCTTGGCCTCGCGGAAGAAGCGCGAGACGCCCATCAGCGTGCCGGTGGTGCCGAGACCGGCGACGAAGTGGGTGATCTCGGGCAGGTCGGCGAGCAGCTCGGGTCCGGTGCCCTCCTCGTGCGAGAGCGCGTTGGCCTCGTTGCCGTACTGGTAGAGCATCACCCAGTCGGGGTGCTCGCTCGCGACCTGCTTGGCCACGCGTACGGCCTCGTTGGAGCCACCGGCGGCAGGCGAGGAGATGATCTCGGCGCCCCACATGCGGAGCAGCTGACGGCGCTCCTCGGAGGTGTTCTCCGGCATCACACAGACGATGCGATAGCCCTTGAGCTTGGCGGCCATCGCCAGCGAGATGCCGGTGTTGCCGCTGGTCGGCTCCTGGATCGTGCAGCCCGGCCGCAGCAGGCCCTCCTCCTCCGCGGCGAGCACCATCGCCAGGGCGGCGCGGTCTTTCACCGATCCGGTCGGATTTCGGTCTTCCAACTTGGCCCACAGCCGCACATCAGGCGAGGGCGACAAAGCCGGTAAGCCGACCAGCGGGGTATGGCCTACTGACTCGAGTAGCGAGTCGTAAC
>NZ_JANPEO010000605.1:0-2424 GCF_031422975.1 Nocardioides sp.
CGCAAGGCACCGAGCATCTCCGAGACCATCGACTGGGCCCGCACGCTCGCCGTGCTCGGGGTCAGCGAGCTCAGTGCCGACGTGCTGTCGCAGACCCTCAACGTCGTCGTGAAGTACGAACGCGACCTGAAGAAGGCCCTCGCCGCGATCCCCCACCTGGTCGACCCGAACGCGAAGGTCCCGAGCAAGCAGGACCACGGCCATGGGCACGGTCACGGCCATGGGCACGGCGCCGACGGCGACCACAGCCACGACGACGGTGACGCGGACGTGGACGGCAGGGAGGTCCGCGCCGCCAAGGACAAGCCAGGCCGCCACGGTGACAACTACGGCGGTCCCGGCAAGGCCGACGAGGCACCCGCGGTCAAGACGGTCACGGCCAGCCAGGGCGAGCGCTCGTTCGCCGCGCGCTCCGCCCGCAAGCGTCCGGTCTGATCCGATGGAGGGGGCAGTTCACCGCTTCATCAGGTTCCTCCGCCTCAACGGGGTTCGAGTGAGTACGGCGGAGGCGATCGACGCCATGCACGCGGTGGCGCAGGCCGGCGTGCTCGGAGAGCGCGAGGTGCTCCGCTCCGCGCTCGTGGTCAGCCTGATCAAGGACCGCCGCGACCTGGCCACCTTCGACCGCGTCTTCGACCTGTTCTTCGGGCTGCGGGCGGTCTTCGAGGACGAGGTCGGCCACGGCCACAGCCACGACGACCTGACCGATGACGGTGAGCTCGAGCAGTTCACGCTCTCCGACGAGCCCGGCGACATCCCCGAGGACGGTCACTCGCACGGCAAGCCCGACGACATCAAGGAGTTCTTCAAGCCCGAGGACATGGCGCAGCAGTACAACCTCCACCAGGAGGCGAACAAGATCGACATCGCTGCGCTGACCGACGAGATCGTGCTCTCCAACGACACCGAGGGCAGTGCCGGCGAGGCCGCACGCGTGCAGATCTCCACGCACCGGATGCACAACCCGGGCTCCCCCGGCGACCTGATCCGCAGCCCCGGCACGGAGCTCGACGTCGAGCTCACTGTCGCCCAGGAGATGGCGTTGCTCAGCTGGCTCGAGGATGCGCTGCCCGACGTCGACGAGGACCGCGGCGCAACGCTCGAAGCCCTGCGCGCTGCCCTCGCGCCCTTCCTGGCCGGGCTGCCGGAGCGCCTGAAGCAACACCTCGAGAAGCTGATGGCGGTCGAGCACGAGATCGAGAAGCGCGAGATCCAGGCCGCCCAGACCGAGCGGATCCACGAGCACGAGCGCGCCGAGCTCGAGGAAGCCCTGCGCCGCCTGTTGCGGTCGCTGCGTGGCGCGCCGCGTCCTCGACGCAAGGCTGCCGTACGTGGCGTCGTCGACGGCGCCCGCACGATGCGCGCGAATATGAAGTACGACGGCGTCCCCTTCCGCCCGGTCACCGTCAGCAAGGTCGAGGACCGGCCCAAGCTGCTGGTGCTCTGCGACGTCTCGCTCTCCGTGCGCTCGGCGGCGCGGTTCACCCTGCAGCTCGTCCACAGCCTGCAGTCGCTGGCCTCCTCGGTGCGCACGTTCGCCTTCGTCAAGGACCTCGTCGAGATCACCGACCTCTTCGCCGAGCACCATCCCGAAGAAGCGCTCTCACTCGTGATGTCCGGGCTGCCGGCCGGTGGCGTGCTCGACGTCGACGCCGACTCCGACTACGGCTCGGCGTTCGAGGACTTCCTGGAGCAGTTCGGCTCGGCCGTCACGCGTCGTACGACGGTCATCGTGCTCGGCGACGGTCGTGGCAACGGCAACGACCCGCGGCTGTCGGTCTTCGAGGAGATCACCCGACGTGCCCGCGAGACGGTCTGGCTCACGCCGGAACCACGCTATTCGTGGGGACTGGGTCGCTGCGACCTGCCGGCGTATGCGGAGTACTGCAGCCGCGTCCAGGTGGTGCGCAACCTCACCGGCCTCGACCGGGTCACCACCTCGATGTCCGAGGTCGGCTGATGACCGAGGCCGCGACCTCTGCCCCCATCGACCCCTTCCGGGCGTGCCTCGACGGGGCCTACATCGACGAGGTCGTCGAGGTCCGCGCGCAGGGACCGGTGCCGCCACGACGCGCGCTGCACACGATCCGCACCGAGCACTTCGACGTACACAACGACGGGGACCTGCTCCACGTCGGCCACCGGGTCCCGCCCGAGCTCGTCGACGACGACCTCGCCGGCCTGCTCGCCGACGAGCTCTTCGGACCGGGCTGGCTGCGCGGTCCGGAGCTCTTCGAGCGGATTTTCACCGGCACGGTGCGAACCTCCCGGACCGGGGCCATCGACAGCTGGGAGCTCTTCTACCGCAACACGATGGCGCGCATCGAGCACCGCATCGAGGGCCATGTCGACGGTCCCGGCAATGGTCGGCACGGCACCATTGCCGACTACTCTCCGGTCTACGTCCGGGCCGAGCAGCTGTTG
>NZ_JANPEO010000606.1:0-7596 GCF_031422975.1 Nocardioides sp.
CTGAGTCGCGAGAATCCGAACAGCGCCGAGGAGGCCATCAGGGTGCCGATGCCGGCGATGAAGCGAGGATCGATCCGGCCCACCAGGTTGGACACGATGGTGGCCGAGATGACGATGCCGACGCTGAAGGGCAGGAACGCGACGCCCGCCTTGAGCGGCGAGTAGCCCATGATGTTCTGGATGTAGAGGCTGAGGAAGAAGAACATCGAGAACATCGCGGCCGGCATCAGCATCATCGCGGCGAACGACGCGGCGCGCGTCTGGTTGGCGAAGATGCGGATGGGCAGCAGCGGGTGCTCGACGCGCGACTCGATCACGGCGAAGATGGCCAACAGCGCCACACCGGCGGCGAGCGAGGCGATCGTCACCGGGTCGCCCCAGCCGTGCGCCGCCTGGCCGGCGCGGGAGAAGCCGAAGACGAGGCCGAGGAGTCCCAGGGTGCCGGTGATGGCGCCGGGGATGTCGAGCTCGCCGGAGTGGCGCTCGGACTCCTCGAAGTAGCGGGGAGCCAGGGCGGCGGCCACGAGGCCGATCGGAACGACGATGAGGAACGTCAGGCGCCAGCCGTCGACGTGCACGCCGAACGGGTCCAGGCTGTGGATGCCGGTGAGCCAGCCGCCGAGGATCAGACCGACCGCGGCACCCGCGCCGGACATCATGGCGTAGACGGCGAAGGCGCGGTTGCGCTCCTTGCCGGCCGGGAACGTCGTCGTGATCAGCGCCAGCGCCGCCGGCGAGGCGAGGGCGGCGCCCAAGCCCTGGAAGGCTCGCGACGTCAGCAGCATGGCCTCGTTCTGGGCGAGCCCGCCCGTCAGTGAGGCCACGGCGAAGATCGAGACGCCGGCCATGAAGACGGCCCGACGGCCGTACAGGTCGCCGAGTCGTCCGCCGAGGAGCAGCAGGCCACCGAAGGCGAGGGCGTAACCCGTCACGATCCACTGGAGGTTGGCCTGGGAGATGTCGAGGTCACGGCCGATGAACGGCAATGCGATGTTGGCGATGGTGCTGTCCAAAACCACCATCAGCTGTGCGAGCGAGATGAGGACCAGCGCCCAGCGCAGGCGCTTGTGCTCCTCAGGGGTCACAACGGGTGCGACCGCTGTCGTGTCAGTCATGGGATTCCTTGGTGGTGTGAGGGTTCTCGGGAGGTCTTAGTCAGAGGCTGTCGGCAGATGCGGACAGGTTGCGGCCGGAATGATGATCTGGTCGATGATCTGGGCGATCAGGTCGGGGGTCGCCTCCTCGCCCAGGAGGAAGACGCGGTGCAGGACGATGCCGGGCAGGGCTGGTGCGAGCAGTGCGACATCGACGTGGTCGTTGATCTCGCCGCGCTCGAGAGCCCGGTCGAAGACCACGCGAGAGGCGGCGATCTTGGGAGCGATGAAGTCGCGCCGGTAGGTCTCCGCGAACTCCTCGTCGCGCGCCATGGCGGTGACGACGGCGGCCAGGACGGCGAGGCTGCGGGCATCGCGGAAACCGCCCAGTCCGCAGTAGAGGGCGATGAGGTCACCGCGCAGCGTGCCGGTGTCCGGCACCGGGCCGGAGGACTTCTGCGAGCAGACGGCGTCCACGACGAGGGCCTGCTTGGTGGACCAGCGACGGTAGAGCGTCGCCTTGCTGGCCTTGGCTGCGGTGGCCACCGCGTCCATGGTCAGCCGGTCGTAGCCGGTGTCGGCCAGGACGTCGAGGGCGGCGTGCAGGATCTCCTGCTCGCGGTCTCCCTCGACGCGCGGTCGGCTGGCCGTCGCGTCGGTGGAGGGGTGCGCGGTCATGGTGGGGTCCAGGTGGTTCGGCGATGGGATAGAACGAAACAGTTTCGTTTCATGGAGCGTACGCCCCACGAGAGATTGGAACAAATCCGTTTCATCCCTATTCCCCGGACACGGTGCCTCCGCGCTGCGAGCTGTCGGTGGGGACGGGCAAACTGTCCCCATGAGTGAGTCGGACAGCCCTGCGCCTGCGCCCGCGCCACCCGAGGCCCGCGAGCGCCACCAGCAGCTCTCCGAGGAGATCGAGGACGCCCGCTGGCGCTACTACGTGCTCGACGACCCGACGCTCGACGACGCCGACTTCGACGTCCGGATGCGTGAGCTCGAGGCCCTCGAGGACGTCCACCCCGATCTGCGCACGCCCGACTCGCCGACACAGAAGGTGGGTGGCGCGGTCTCGACCGACTTCACCGCCGTCCATCACCTGCAGCCGATGGAGAGCCTGGACAACGCGTTCTCCTACGAGGAGCTGGCCTCGTGGCACGCCCGGCTGGCCCGCGACGGAGTGGCCGCCCCGGACCTGCTGTGTGAGCTCAAGGTCGACGGCCTGGCGATCAACCTGCTCTACGAACAGGGTCGGCTGGTTCGCGCCCTCACCCGCGGCGACGGGTCGACGGGGGAGGACGTCACGCCCAACGTCAAGACGATCGCGGCGGTCCCGCACCGGCTGAGCGGCACCGACGAGTTCCCGGTGCCGGAGCTGCTCGAGGTGCGTGGCGAGGTCTACCTGCCCAAGGAGGCGTTCGAGCGGCTCAACGAGTCGATGATCGAGGCCGGCAGGCCGGTCTTCGCCAACCCTCGCAACGCTGCTGCCGGCTCGCTGCGGCAGAAGGACCCGAGGGTCACTGCCAGCAGGGCCCTCGGCATGGTCTGCCACGGCATCGGCGCCCGCTTGGGGTTCGAGCCCAAGGCCCAGTCACACGCCTATGACGCGCTCGCGGCCTGGGGGTTGTCGATCTCCGAGCAGGTCGAGGTGCTGCCCACGCTCACCGACGTGGAGGCCTACGTCGAGCACGCCGGCGAGCACCGCCACACGATCGTTCCCTACGAGATCGACGGCGTCGTGATCAAGGTCGACGCCGTGGCGCTGCAGCGGCGCCTCGGCTCGACCAGCCGGGCGCCGCGGTGGGCGATCGCGTTCAAGTACCCACCCGAGGAGGTCAACACCGTCCTGCTCGACATCCGGGTCAACGTCGGGCGCACCGGCCGCGCGACGCCGTACGGCGTGATGGAGCCGACCCTGGTGGCCGGCTCGACCGTGGAGAACGCGACGCTGCACAACGCCCACGAGGTCAAGCGCAAGGACGTCCGCCCCGGCGACACGGTGATCCTGCGCAAGGCCGGCGACGTGATCCCGGAGATCCTCGGGCCGGTGCTGGCTCTGCGTCCGAAGGGGCTGCGGCCCTGGCAGATGCCGACGAAGTGCCCCGCCTGCAAGACACCGCTGGCGCAGCAGAAGGAGGGTGACAAGGACCTGCGTTGCCCCAACCACCAGTTCTGCCCGGCCCAGGTGCGCGAGCGGGTCTTCCACGTCGCGGGTCGAGGCGCCTTCGACATCGAAGGGCTGGGCTACGAGGCGGCGGTCGCCCTGCTCGACGCGAAGGTGATCGACAACGAGGGGGACGTGTTCGACCTCTCTGCCCACAAGCTGCTCACCACCGAGCTGTTCACCCGCGCGGCCAGGAAGGGCGAGGAGGGTGACCGGGTCGTGTCCGCCAACGGACGACGGCTGCTCGACAATCTCGACAAGGCGAAGGGCGTGCCGCTCTGGCGGGTCCTGGTCGCGCTGTCCATCCGCCATGTCGGTCCCACCGCGGCTCGGGCCCTGGCGACCCAGTTCGGCACCATGCAGGCGATTCAGGACGCCGACGAGGCGACCCTGGCCGACACCGACGGTGTCGGCCCGACGATCGCCGCCGCCGTGCGCGAGTGGTTCGACGGACCCGAGTCCCACTGGCATCGCGAGATCGTCCGTAAGTGGCGCGAGGCCGGCGTGACCATGGCCGACCAGCGCGACGAGTCGGTCAGTCGCACCCTGGAGGGGCTCACGATCGTGGTGACGGGCTCGCTCGAGGGCTACACCCGCGACTCGGTCAAGGAGGCGATCATCGTCCGCGGCGGCAAGGCGTCCGGCTCGGTGTCGAAGAAGACCGACTACGTCGTGGTCGGCGAGAATGCCGGTTCCAAGGCGGAGAAGGCCGAGCAGCTGGGCCTCACCATCCTCGACGAAGCCGGCTTCGTGGCGCTCCTGGCCAACGGCTCGCAGACGAGCGGTGCAAGTAGCGTGGTCCCATGACCGGATCCGATCCAGAAGGCCTGCCCGAGCGTGGAGGGACGGCAGGTGCCCTGGCGGGACTCGCCGAGGGCTTCGTGCGGGACTGGACGACCAACGGCGTCATCCTGCTCTCACTCATCGTCGTGGGCGCCGGTGTGGCGACCGGGTCGCAGCCCTGGGTGGTGGTCGGTCCCATCGTTGGCGTGCTCGGCGCAGCCGTGGGCTTCATGAGCATCGCGAAGCGCTGGTCGATCCCACGCACGTGGCTGGCGATCCTGGTCGTGCTGGCGGTGGACGTCCTCCTGCTCGTGGTGATGTTCGCCGGATGAGTCCGCGTCGGTCGCCGTACGGCTGGGTCGTCGAGGGTCTGCTCACCCTCGCCACGTTCTGTTCACTCATCGTGTTGGTGGCCGGTTTCCTCACGAAGGTGGACCTGTGGATCGCTGTCGGCGCGGTGGTCGGAGTCGCGGGGCTGGTTTCAGGCTTCGTTGCGCTGGGCAAGGAACTACCAGTCCCCGCGGCCGTATCCGTGGGGCTGGGCATCCTGACCGCCGACGTCGCCGCCGTGGCGATCATGTGGGCCACGACCTGAGGAGCATGAAGTGACTGACTTGCGAGTCGACCTGTCCAGTCTGGGAGCCTGGTCGGACCAGGTTGAGCGGGCCGGCGACAACCTGGGCACGGCCGGGGAATACAGCCGGAGCCACCTCTCCGACGGCGACTTCGGTCGGATCCTCGAGCTCATCACCAGCGACTACGAGGCGCTGATCGGTAGTTTTCACAGCGTCCTCGACACCGACGCGCAGCGGCTCACCGGCTTCTCGTCGGCCCTCGACCTCACTCGGGAGGACTTCGCCGAGACCGACGCGCAGGTGGCCCAGACCTTCGGTCTGGGCGCAGCCATCGTCGACGGGGGATCCGTCACGTTTCCCGACGCCCGCCCTGCCGGGTCCATCCCGGCCCCGTCCAACAGCGGCGAGATCCTCCCCGAGATCTCCTTCGGATACCTGCTCGACAAGTGCTGCGACCTGATCACGTGGGTCGGCGGCCCCGACCCGCGGGAGTACGTCACCAAGTGGATCGCGGGCGACATCGCCAAGGCCTCGCTCCAGGCCGAGGCGTGGGAACACCTCTCGGCCTGCGTCGACTCCGTGCAACGCAACCTTGACGCCGGCCTGGGCCGGGTCGGCCAGACCTGGGGCGGGGGTGCCGCCCAGAACGCGACGGCGCGAACGACGAGCTGGATCGAGGCGCTGACCACCCAGTCCACGTCCTGCACGAGCATGGCCGGACACCTGCGCGACATGGTCGAGCAAGCCGTCCAGATGGCCCAAGTCGTGGTCGACATCATCAAGACCGTGGTCAGCCTCGTGTCGGCGGCACTCTCGAGCGCCTACATCCCGGGTTGGGGTCAGTGGAAGGCGATCAAGACCGTCAAGGAGGCGATCACGCTGGTGAACAACGCCCGGAAGGTGATCACCGTCTTCTGGAACACGATCACCATGATCAAGGACAGCATCATCATGATCATCAACGCCTTCTCATTCAGCTCACTTCCGCCCGAGCCCGCTGCCGCCAATTGAGCCTGGCCGACACCAGCCCACTCCGCACACACCGCACAAGGGAGTCCCCCCGGTGACCCACATGCCCGGCCCCGGGAGCGATGACATCGATGGGGCACGCCGCGAGCTGCAGGCCGCGCTCGCTCTGGCGCGTGAGGCCCTCGACCGTCGTCGGGCCGTCCCGGTGCACACGCCTGACGAGCGTGCTGAGCTCCAACGAGACGCCCTTGCCGGGCGCCTGGGTGTGGACATGCAGCGGCTCGCCGAGCACATCGAGAACGGTGACGAGTCCTGGCAGGAGGTGTTCGAGGGAATCGCGCCGCACGGCGCACTCTTCGACGGGCACCTGAACCGGATGAGCGAGGAGCACGCGGAAGACATCCGCATCGCCATCGAGCAGGACGATGAGTTCGATCCGCTGGCCGCCGACCCCGAACTTTCCTGACTGACAACTTCCACCACGTTCGTGACGTCCCACCTGTGGCTGAAGAGCACAGGATGTCGATCCTCGGAGGTAGCCATGCGCTTGTTGCCCACCATCACCGCTTCCCTTGCCCTGACCCTGCCGGTCATCGTGCTGGGCGCACCCGCTCACGCGGCCGCCCCGACCTGCGCCGGGGAGCGGGCCACGGTCGTCGGCAACGCCAAGGCCAACAACCTGACCGGTACGGCGCATCGCGACGTGATCTGGGCAGGCGACGGCAACGACACGATCTCGGGTCTGGCTGGCAACGACCTCATCTGCGGGGGCGGCGGGGCGGACCGGATCTCCGGCGGACCCGACGACGACCGGGTCTACGGCGAGCTCGACGCGTACGCCGCCGACGGGTTCGGCCTCCTGCACCGCACCGGAGACACGATCACCCCGGGCGCCGGCAACGACTACGTCGACCCGGGCTACGACGCCCGGGCCGTCTCGCCCGGCGTGGATGTCGTCCCCGACACGATCAGCTACTTCGGCGCTCCCGCCGCGGCGGTGGTCGACCTCCGCGCCGTACCAGCCACCGTCGGTGCCGACGGCGTCGACACCATCGTGATTGCGGCGGGCTCGCCGATCGGCTTCGTCGGCACCGCGTTCAACGACGTCATCCGCGGCACCTACAAGGCCGACCGGCTCTACGGCATGGCAGGTGACGACCAGCTGTTCGGCCAGGACGGCGACGACGTGATCACCCCAGATGGCAACGAGAGCGCGGGCAACGACATCGTCGACGGCGGCTCCGGTGACGACAAGATCGTCAGCGTCGCCGGCTACGACACCCTTGTCGGCGGCCCGGGCCCCGACTCGATCACCAACACCTCGCTCAACAAGACGATCATCAAGGGCGGCTCCGGCGGCGACACCGTGACCGTGCCGGTGCCGGGTGAGTCGGGGTTCAAAGTGATCGGCAACGGTGGGCAGGACAAGCTGCGCCTCATCGCCTACGCCAACCCGGCCCTGTTCCCGACCGTGCGGATCGACCAGCGCAAGGGCCTGACCAAGGTGACCAGGCTCCAGCCCCTCGCGGTGACCGGCAAGGTCCAGAGCTTCACCGAGGTCTCGCTGCCGGGTAACGCGAAGACGATCTACAAGGGCACCAAGAAGGGCGAGGTCATCGACGCCCACCCCGACTTCCGCGCCATCATCAAGGCCCGCGGCGGTGCCGACGTGCTCACCGGCTCCAACGAGAAGGATCTGCTGATCGGCGGCAGGGGCTTCGACATCGGATTCGGCATGGGCGGCAAGGACACGTGCAAGTTGATCGAGCGGCGCCGGAGCTGCTGAGCGAAGCACTGGGGGGACTGCACGCCGGTCGGGCACGAACTGGCGGCGTACGACATGCGAAGAGCCGATCCGGCTGTCGTTCGCCGCCAGTTGCCGGTGGAGCGAGTTCGGCCGCCGTGCACCTGCGAACCGCGACACGACCGAGCGGACAAGAGCGGCGCACTCAGCGCTTCCGCAGGTGTGCGTAGGAGGGCACCATGAACGCACGATGTCGCACACCCGCAG
>NZ_JANPEO010000607.1:0-7763 GCF_031422975.1 Nocardioides sp.
CGCTGCGCGCGGCGTTCGGGCTCCACGCCCCCCGCCCCCTGCTGGGTCTGGTTGTTGTTGGGGGCGGTACGGGCCACCTCCGGTCCGGCCTGGGTGACCAGGGCCAGGTCGGACTCGGTGGCCAGGGTCGAGCCGGCACCGTTGGTGACGGCCACCGTTGCTGCCCCGCACGACGCGGCCCATTCCTGTGTCTGCACGATCTCGGTGGTCTCGCCGGACTGGGAGACCGCGACGACGAGGGTGTCCGAGAGGTCGAGCCGCGCGCCGTAGTGCGTGGCCACGCTGGGCGCGGCCAGTCCCGCCGGGACGCCCGCAGCGGTCTCCAACAGGTAGCGACCGTAGATCGCGGCGTTGTCCGAGGAGCCCCGTGCCACCAGCAGCACCCGCGTCCGGGTCCCCATCAGCGCGCGGATCTCGGGCCGGAGCGGGAGTAGCGCGTCGAGCGTGCGGCGAGCCGCCGCGGGCTGCTCGGCGATCTCGCGGGCCATGTGGGACGTCATCGGACTCCTCTTGACAGCGGCCCGGTTCTCGGGCCATCCTCTGGGAACTGGTACGTACCAGACCGTACCAATAGATCCTGACTTTAGTCGAGAGCGAATTTCGAGAGGAGCTGCCGAGTCCATGGCCACATTCCTCACCAACGGCCCCACCCCCAAGCACGAGCAGCTCAGCGACCGGCTGGTCGAGCTCGCCCGCGCCGAGCTCGGGCCGGGAGCGGTCATCCCCTCCGAGCGGGAGCTGATGGCGACGTACGGCGTCTCCCGGGCCACGGTCCGCAAGGCGATCGAGAACCTCATCGCGGACGGGCTGCTGACGCGCATCCCGGGCAAGGGCACCTTCGTCGCCCAGCCGCGGATCGAGAGCAACCTGCACCTCGCCTCGTTCAGCCAGGACATGCGCAGTCGCGGACTCACCCCCTCGACGCGGCTGATGCGGGTCGACGAGGAGCGCCCGCCGGCGGACATCGCCCGCGCGCTGCGCCTCGGGTCGAGCGGTCTCGCCTGGCGGGTGGACCGCGTGAGGCTGGCCGACGGGCAACCGATGGCGCTCGAGAACGGGTGGTACCCGCGCTCCCTGCTGCCGGCCCTCGACACCCAGGACCTGACGGGGTCGCTCTACCAGCTCTTCGTCGAGGAGTACGGCCACCCGATCGATGCAGCCGAGCAGACCCTGTGGGGCGAGTCCGCCGACGGCGCCACAGCGCGTCGCCTCGAGGCCCCCGTGCACACGCCGCTGCTGGTCTTCCGACGGCTCTCCTCCTCGCGGGGTCGCCCCCTCGAACACGTCGTCTCCCGATACCGCGGGGACCGCTACCAGCTCCACATGAGCCTCGTCGGCACACCGCCGAGGAAGAACAGGAAGGGAAGAACCACGTGAGCACTCAGGACACCGCCACTGGCGGATCACTGCGGAGTCGGGTCAACCTGGCACCGTTGCAGAAGTTCGGCCGCAGCCTCATGCTGCCGATCGCCGCACTGCCGGCCGCCGCGCTGTTGCTGCGACTGGGCCAGCCCGACCTGCTCGGTGCCGACGGCCTCGGGTGGGAGCGGGTGGCAGCCGTCATCGGCTCCGCCGGCAACGCGCTGTTCGCCAACCTGCCGCTGCTCTTCGCGGTCGGCATCGCGATCGGCATGGCGAAGAAGGCCGACGGCTCGACCGCACTGGCCGCCGTCGTCGGCTATCTCGTCTTCAAGGGTGTCGGCGACGCGATGTCGCCGTTGGTCCTGGGCCTGCCTGCCGAGGGCGAGGACCAGGCCCTGATCAACTACGGCGTGCTGGGCGGCATCGTGATGGGCCTCGTCTCGGCCTTCCTGTGGCAGCGGTACTACCGCACGTCGCTGCCGACCTATCTCGCCTTCTTCGGCGGCCGCCGTTTCGTGCCGATCCTCGCCGCCGTGGCCGCCATCGCCATCTCGGTGCTGATGTCGCTGGTGTATCCGGTCTTCGACGACGGCATCACGGGTCTGGGCGAGTGGGCCACGGAGAATGCCGTCATCGGCGGCTTCGTCTACGGCTTCCTCAACCGGATGCTCATCCCGCTGGGTCTGCATCACATCCTCAACAACCCGCCCTGGTTCGTCTTCGGCTCCTACGAGACGGCCAGTGGCACCGTGGTCCACGGGGACATCGCCCGCTTCCTCAACGGCGACCCGACCGCCGGCGCGTTCATGACCGGCTTCTTCCCGATCATGATGTTCGCCCTGCCCGCCGCCGCGATGGCGATCTGGCACGAGGCCAAGCCCCAGAACAAGAAGCTCGTCGGCGGCATCATGCTGTCCTCGGCGCTGACCGCGTTCCTGACCGGGGTCACCGAGCCGCTCGAGTTCGCGTTCATGTTCGTCGCGTTCCCGCTCTACGTCATCCATGCCCTCCTGACGGGCACCTCGCTCGCGCTGGTCAACGCTCTCGGGATCAAGGACGGGTTCGGCTTCTCGGCTGGACTCTTCGACTACGTCCTCAACTTCAACATCGCCACCAGACCGGCTCTGTTGATCGTGATCGGGCTCGGTTACGCCGCCATCTACTACGTGCTGTTCCGGTTCGTGATCCGGAGGTGGAACCTGCGCACCCCCGGCCGCGAGGAGGAGGACGCAACCGACAACCCGCTGCTCCAGCAGGACACGAGCGCCTGACCGTGCTCATCGCCGCCAGCCGTGTGGTCACCCCGACGCGAGTCCTCGCGCCGGGGTGGCTTCGGCTGTCCGGGTCCCGCATCGTCGAGGTCGGCGCCGGGCCACCACCGGACCCGCCTGACATCACCCTCGAGGGCACCGTGGCACCCGGCTTCGTCGACATGCACGTGCACGGAGGAGGAGGCGCGTCCTTCGACACCGGTACGGCGAAGGCCGCCGACACCGTCGCCCGTGCCCACCTCGCCCACGGCACCACCTCGATGGTCGCCAGTCTGGTCACCGACACCCACGACGTGATGACCGGCGCGATCAGGGAGCTGTCGCTGCTGGTCGCCGACGGGCTGCTGGTCGGCATCCACCTCGAGGGCCCGTGGCTGAGCCCGCACCGCTCGGGCGCGCACCAGCCCGGCTCGCTGAGCGACCCGGATCCCGCGGCGGTGGAAGCGCTGCTCACGGCCGGGGGTGGGGCGGTCCGGATGGTGACACTGGCGCCCGAGCTCCCCGGCGGACTCGCCGCCGTGCGCCAGCTCGTCCAGGCCGGGGTGGTCGTGGGGATCGGGCACACGGATGCGACGTACGACATCGCGCGACGCTCGCTCGACGCCGGCGCCAGCGTGGGCACTCACCTCTTCAACGCCATGCGCCCGCTGCACCACCGCGAGCCGGGCCCGGTGGGCGCCCTGCTCGACTCCGAGGCGGACGTCGAGCTGATCGCCGACGGGGTGCACCTCCACCCGGCGGTGCTGCGCACGGCCCTGCGCGCCAAGCCTGGCCGCAGCGTGCTGGTGACCGATGCGATGGCGGCTGCCGCGGCGGCCGACGGGGACTACCGGCTCGGGCAGATGGCCGTCGAGGTGCGTGGTGGTGTCGCCCGGCTGGCCGGGCAGGGTGCCATCGCGGGCTCGACCCTGACGATGGACGCGGCGGTGCGCTTCTGCGTGCACGAGGCCGGCATCGACCTGCTCGACGTGATCACCGCCGCGACGACGACGCCGGCCCGGGTGCTGGGGCTGACCGAGGTCGGGGCGCTCGAGCCCGGTCGGCTCGCCGATCTGGTGGTCCTGGACGACGAACTGCACGTGCTCCGGGTCATGCGCCGCGGGGCGTGGCAGGTCTGAGGGCTCGCACGCCCTAGCCTTGCCCGCGTGATCTGGATCGTCCTGGGACTGCTCGTGGCCTGGGTCGCGATCGGTCCGTGGGTGCTCGTCGCGGTGGCGGCGGTGCTCTTCGTGCCCCGGATCCGCTGGTGGTGCCAGGACCGGATCTGGATCAGCCGACGGCGGGCGGGCGCAGCGATGGTGGTGCTCGCGAGCGTTGCTGGTCTGATCGTGCTCGTCCCGGACGGCTGGCTGCCGATTCCGCAGTCGCCCGGGCTGCTCGTGACGCCGTCGTACGTCGGACGACCGACTGCGGCACGTCCGGTGCAGCTCGGCGCGATCGCGCAGAACCCGCACCTCGCGCGCAACGGCGCCAGCTCGATGCACAACGACGCGTTCGCCTCCGACACCTACGCCTGGGCCGGCCCCAGCGGCCTCGAGCCCGAGGTCGACACGTCGTGGTTCGGCATCGAGGAGTGCGCCACCCTCGTGTTCGACACCCACGACCGGCTGGTCGCCCTGTGCGGCGACCTGGCCGGGCCGACGCTGCACGTCATCGACCCCGACTCGATGCGCAAGCTCGCGACCAAGGACCTGCCCGACCGGGCCGAGAGCGACACGGCGCCCTGGCAGGACCTGTGCGGTGGGGCCTACTTCTACCTCGACGCCGCCGACCGGGCGGTTGTGGCGACCACCGACCGCCGGATCATGGCGATCCGCACCTCGGACGCCGACGGCGAGCCCGACCTGACGACCGACGAGACGTGGGACCTCACCTCGGCCGTGCCCGAGGACGACTGCCTGATCGCGCTGCTGCCCGACTGGTCGGGAAGGATCTGGTTCGAGACAAAGGGCGGGCTCGTCGGCACCATCGCTCCCGACAGCGGCGAGGTGACGACGCTCGACCTCGGGGAGGAGATCGCCAACTCCTTCGCCACCGACGAGACCGGCGGCGCCTACGTCGTCACCACCCACGCGCTCTATCGACTCACCGCCGAACCCGGCGGTGCCCCCGTCGTCGACTGGCGCGCGGAGTACGACCGGGGGTCGGAGCAGAAGACGGGGCAGCTGAGCCGAGGCAGCGGCACCACGCCGACCATCATCGACGGCGGCATCGTGGCCATCACCGACAACGCCGAGCCGCAGATGAACGTCGCCTTCTACGAGCGCTCCTCCGGACGCGAGATCTGCACGCAGCCCGTCTTCGCCGACGACGCGAGCGCGACCGAAAACTCGCTCATCTCGCTCGGGGACGGCGTGATCGTGGAGAACAACCAGGGCTACGGCAGCCCGCTCAGCACGCTGCTGGGCCGCGCGACCAGTCCCGGGTTCGCGCGGGTCGACGTCGCCGGTGGCGCCTGCAGGCTCGCCTGGACGAGTGACGAGATCGCCCCGTCGAGCGTGGCGAAGGTGTCGCTCGCCAACGGCCTGGCCTACGCCTACACGAAGAAGCCGAACTGGTGGGGCGTCAGCGCGTGGTACCTCACCGCACTCGACGTCACCACCGGCCGGACCGTGTTCAGCGTGCGCACAGGCACGGGGGTGCTGATGAACAACCACTACGCGGCGATGACGATCGCGCCCGACGGCGCTGCGTGGATCGCGACTCTCGCCGGACTGGTGCGGGTCCGCGATCGGGTGCGGGACTGACTGAGCGGCGTACGACTGATAGCCCGGTTGCCTGCCCGGTTGCCCGGTTGCCTGCCCGGTAGTCCAGCGACAGGTGGTTGCGAAATGGGGGCCGGGACAGCCATCTGCCGCTGGACTACCCCGGTGAGGGCGGGCGCACCCTCCCGATGCGATATCCATGGGCGCGATGGCTCGATCGGGGCGCCTTTGCTAGCCATCCCTCCCATGGATATCCCACCGGGGCGGCACCCTCCCTTCACGACCGCGACCCCCAGCCGAGGCCGGCACCGGTCGACAGGGCGTGCGGACTACGGCCAGGTCAGGCCGACCGCTGTCTCACTGAGCTCCCACAGTTGGCGCTGGACGTCGACGTCGAGGGCGAGGGAGCGGGGGGTGACGATCTGCGGCGTGCCGGACATCTGCCCCGGGCCGGACGGTCCGAGGTAGGTGCTGCCCGGCAGGTCGGCGGTGGCGGCCATCAGGCTCGGCCAGGCGCCGGCGTGCGCCGGCTGCGAGACGGCCTTGATGGCCGCATCGAGGATGCTGGCGACCCCGCCCCGAGCCCGGCCGAACTGCCCGTTCGCCGCGAGGTGCGTGCCGGAGAAGCCGGGGTGGGCCGCCAGCGCACGCAGCGGCAGACCCGAGTCGCGGGCGCGCCGGTCGAGCTCGAAGGTGAAGAGCAGGTTGGCCAACTTGGTCTCGCTGTAGACCGACCAGCGGTGGTAGCGGCGCTCGGCCGTGGGGTCATCGAGGGGCGCCCGTCGCGCCGACCGATGCATCTGCGAGGACACGGTCACCACGCGGGCCTCGCCACTGGCCACGAGCTGTGGGACGAGTAGGCCGGTGAACAGGAACGGGCCGAAGTGGTTGGTCGCCATCTGCGACTCCAGCCCGTCCGCCGTGCGGCGCAACGGGGGCGCCATGATGCCGGCGTTGTTGACCAGCGCGTCGAGCGGACCGAGCTCGCCGGCCTCCCGCGCGGCGGCCCGCACCGAGGCAAGATCGGCCAGGTCGACGACGAGCTTCTCGAGTACGGCGGCGGGCACCTCGCCCAGGATCGCGGACTCGGTGTCGTCGAGCTTGTCGGCGCTCCGCCCGGCCAGCACGACGCGACCGCCCCGGCGCGCGAGCTCGAGGGCGGTGAAGTGGCCGAGCCCGCCCTGGGTGGTGCCGGTGACGAGGATCGTGCGTCCCGTCTGGTCGGGGATCTCGGCAAGGGTCCAGGCCGGGGACGAGGTCACGGGGTGACGGCCAGGTGGTCGAGGAGCTGCTGACCGAGGACGTCAACGCCCAAGATCTCGACGCGGCCGGGCTCGGGACGGCGGCGGCCGCCGGCCAGGACGACGAACGACTCGCGGTCGGTCCGGAGGGCCACCGAGGGCGTTGCCGGGACGTCGGCGAGCAGTTGGCCGCGTCCCTCGTCGGTCACGGTCGCGACCACGGGTTCGTGGCCCTCGACCTCGAGCAGCACGGTGGTGCCGGGCGCCGCCTTCAGCTTCTTCGCCAGCACGTAGCCCAGGCTCTCCGCGAGGTAGCCGGCACTGTGGCGGGCCGCGGGGCTGTCCATCCCTCCGGGCATGTCAAGCGCGCGGCGTACGTCCTGCTCATGCATCCAGATGTCGAGCGGCCGGTTGCGCAAGAGGGTCTGGGTGTTCCACCCGATGGCGCCGAACAGCCCGGGCGCGGGCGCTGCCGGATCGGTGGGCGGATCGGCGAGCAGCTGCGTGTGCCGGGCCGTGGTGCAGCTACGGATCTCGTTGATCAGCTCGTCCGGCGTCCGGTCGCGGCGCGCGACCACGCCCTGCTCGGTGAACTGCCCCATCATCCCGCGGGCGTGCGGGGCGTCGCCGATCTCGACGTCCTCGTGGTCGTGGCCGGCGAGCAGCGACTCGAGGTGCCCGGTGTGGGCGGCGACGGCGTGGACGTCCCAGCCGGGCAGGTCGGTCGGGGTGTCCCACCCGTCGGCGGGGACCTTCTCCAGCAGTGCGGTGAAGTCGTTGACCGCCTCCCACCAGACACCGACGTAACCACTCAGCTTCTCGGGGGCATCACTCATGCCCAGAGACTAGGGCGTCACTGGAACAATGGGGCAGGTGCGCGTCCGAGCCCCCGAACTCACCGGCCGTGGCTGGCTCAACACCGCCGCCCGGCTCAGCCTCCGTGACCTGCGTGGTCGCTTCGTCCTGCTCGACTTCTGGACCTTCTGCTGCATCAACTGCCTGCACGTCCTCGACGAGCTGCGCCCGATCGAGGAGGCGTACGCCGAGGAGCTGGTCGTCATCGGCGTCCACTCGCCGAAGTTCGTGCACGAGGCCGACCCGGCGGCCCTGGCCGCGGCCGTCGAGCGATACGGCGTGCACCACCCCGTGCTCGACGACCCGGACCTGACGACCTGGCAGGCCTA
>NZ_JANPEO010000608.1:0-3104 GCF_031422975.1 Nocardioides sp.
GCAACTCCTCGTGCTCCCCAGCCACGCTCGAGCTGCCGCCGCCGGTTGCGATCTGGAGGGTCACGCCCTGCTGCATCGCGCGAAGCGACTCGTCCTCAGCGACCTCGGTGAGGACGGCACCGAGGTCCACGGGCGCCTCGCACATCGGACTGTCCACGTTGCTTACGCGGCTCAGCAGCAGCAGGTCGTCGACCAGGGAGATCAACCGGGAGGTGCCACGCCCAAGAGCGTCGAGGGACGTCGCGGCTGCTGTCGGCAACCCGGCGACATCCTGGAGCATCTCCACGTGGCCGACAATCACTCCCAACGGATTCTTCAGCTCGTGGGAGACCGTTGCGATAAGTTCCTGGCGATACTCATCGAGCCGTTGCAGCTGGTCGATCAGCTGTTGCTCCCGCTCATGGGCACGGGTGCTGAGCAGGGCTCGTCCCAGGTCGTGGCCCACCCCGAGGGCCGCTTGGCTCTCACTCTCTGTCCAGCGCTCCGCGAGGCCGTCGCGCACCACGACCAGCACGCCCATCGCTTCGTGCCCGGCGCCGACCGGCACCAGAAGCAGATCGCCAGCGGCGTGTGCGACGAGGTGGTGGGTCAGGTCCTCCAGGTGCTCATTCTCCAGTCGGTCGTCGCCCCATACGCGTCCTGGTTCGGCGATGATCACCGTGCGGGACTGCCACGCTCGCCGGGTTGCTGCCTCGATGGCGGGACGCAGGGACGGGGGAAGCACGGCAGCGTCGGTCGCGTCGGGGGGTTGACCGGAGGCGTCGTAGAGCAGCACCGCGACTGACTGAGCACGGAAACCAGTCACCAGTGCTGCGTGGACGTGAGCGAGCAGATCGACGCCCTCTGGGCGTCGGGACGCAGCCTGCACCATGGCACGGGCTGTCTCGTCCAGTCGGGCTCGACGAGTGAGTTCATCGCGGTCGACCGTGGCCAGGACCGCTTGCAGGGCGAGCTCGAGACGGACGGCGATGTCGTGCAGCTCATCAGGTCGGGGACGACGACCCGACACCGGCGCATCGAGGTGCAGCAGGACGCGGGTGCGGTCGGAATCCGCCAGCGCCGCAACCAGCATGTCAAGAGACCGCCAACGTTCGGGGTCATCAACGTTCACGACGGGCGGCACATATCCATGCCCGCGAAGGGCCTGCTGAAGGTCGGCGTCCATCTCCTCCTCCGCCAGGAACACGAACTCCCCATATGGGGTGCCTTCGTCGAGGACTTGGCGAATGTGGTCGAGGGAATAGCTCTCACCAGTGCGGGGAGCCTCATCCTGTCCGCTGCCAGTGAACGCCACGAGCTCGAGCAACCCGTCTGCTCGGAGCACTTCGATGGCACAGACGCGGAACCCGGCCCGGCGCGCGGCGTCGTCAGCGATCCGGCGCAGCTCGGCCCGCACCCCTGGGCCACCCCAGCTGCTCGTTCGGGCGCGGTCCGGGGACGGCGCCAACTCTCGGTTGCCGGTCATGGAGTCCCCCTTGCATCAACGGGTCGAAGCCGCACGCTCTGGCAATGCGCTCAGCGCAACTACGTTGCCGGCGTCCCCTGTTGATGACCGACGTCCCGCGGCTGATGATACGGGCGAGCCGCAGGTCTTGACCCGAAACAACGAAGACCGATGGGGGGCCCGATCGAGCCAGGCTTGAGCCGACCCTAGGTTTGGCGCATGCCCCTCCCGATCCCGCCCGGCCTCGAGGCGCAGCGCCGGCTCGGCCCGCAATGGGCGACGTGGCTGGACGCGCTGCCTCGTCTGGGCGAGGAACTCGTGGACGACTGGGCGCTGACGCTCGACGGGAGGCCGCTGCACGGTTTCTGTTCGCTCGTCCTCCCGGTCCGCACGGCCGGTGGTCTGCCGGCGATGCTCAAGATCGGCCTCCAGGACGACGAGAGCGAGCACGAGCACCTCGCCCTCCAGCGCTGGGGCGGCCACGGCGCGGTGAAGCTCCTCAGCGCCGACCCGCACCGCGGCGCCATGCTGCTCGAACGTCTGCACCGCGAGGACCTCACCGACCTCTGGGACATCGAGGCGTGCGAGATCGTGGCCGGCCTCTATCGCAGGATCCACGTCCCCGCCCTGCCACAGCTCCGCACGGTCACGTCGTACGTCGAACGCTGGACCGACGCCATGCAGCAGATGCCTCGCAATGCACCGATCCCGAGGCGGCTCGTCGAGCAGGCGACGGCACTGGCGCGCGACTTCGTCGCCGACGACGCCAGCACCGGCACCATGACCCACGGCGACCTGCACTACGAGAACGTGCTCGCCGCAGACCGGGAACCGTGGCTCGTGATCGACCCGAAGCCGATGAGCGGAGACCCGCACTACGAACCGGCCCCGCTGTTGTGGAACCGCTGGGACGAGCTCGAGGGAGACATCCGCGGCGGAGTGCGCCGCCGCTTCCACGCCATCATCGATGCCGCCGGCCTGGATGAGGACCGGGCGCGGGACTGGGTGGTCGTGAGGATGGTGCTCAACGCGCACTGGTCGGTCGAGGACGCTCAGCGTGAGGATCGGGGCCTGGATGCCGACGAACAGGCCTGGATCACCCGCTGCATAGCCATCGCCAAGGCTGTCCAGGAATAGGCAGTGTCTCGAAACGGACATCTGCTACCGCCGCGTAACAAGGTGATCTAGGTTACTCCCAGGAGTCAGCCCCTGCGGTCTTCGCTGACCGCAGCCCGAGCAAGTGAGTCAGGGAGTCGCATGCCCATCAACCACGACACAAGCTTTGTCGAACGTCTGCCCCGCAACGTCGCGGTCCAGTTCCTCGACCGAGTCACGAAGTCGTCCGCCAACGAGGCCTACCGCTACCCCCAGGGTGACGCGTGGGAGTCGATCACCTGGAAGCAGGCCGGGGACAAGGTCGAGGCGCTGGCCGCCGGCCTGCTCTCCTTGGGCCTCGAGCCCGAGCAGCGCGTGGGCATCGCGGCGAGCACGCGCTACGAGTGGATCCTGGCCGACCTGGCGGTCATGTGCGCTGCCGGCGCGACCACCACGGTCTACCCGTCGACGAACGCCGAGGACACCGCCTACATCCTCAGCGACTCCGACTGCCGCTTCGTGTTCGCCGAGGACGACGTGCAGATCGCCAAGCTCGTCGAAGGCC
>NZ_JANPEO010000609.1:0-1850 GCF_031422975.1 Nocardioides sp.
AAGCTGGCCGACGACGACGTGACCGACCTGGGCGAGCAGCTCGCCGAGCTCCACGTCGACACGCTGGCCAGCGACCTGGGCGACGAGTCCGCGCACCACTACCGGCGAGCTCTCGAGCACTACGAGCAGGTCAAGGACAAGGTTCGCGGCTCCACCAGCGTGGAGGACATCCTCGGCGCCGAACAGCTGCTGGCCGACGCGCGCTACCACCGGGCAGCGGTGCTCGCCCTGGCGGCCGGCGAGCCTGTGCCCGAGCGCCGCGAGCCGTGCT
The DNA here is from genome assembly GCF_031422975.1 of Nocardioides sp. GTDB lineage: Bacteria > Actinomycetota > Actinomycetes > Propionibacteriales > Nocardioidaceae > Nocardioides. Next base: position 272 of record NZ_JANPEO010000609.1, read on the forward strand.
TCTTCGACCCGCGCCACGGCCCGAGCATGCGCGACGTCCAGTGGACGCCGCCGTCCGGCGTGGCCCGCGCCGTGTCCGTCTGCGCTGCCGATGCCCGCCGCCTTGCCGGTGGCAAGGAGCCGAAGGTCCGGATGGTCCGCCTGGGCGATCGCTACGTGCCCGTGCACGAGGCCGGCGGGTTCGAGGCGATCGTGGATCGACACCGCAGCATGACCCACGAGCGGTCGACCTCGCACAACAAGAAGAGCCTCGCCGAGGCCTACGTCAACCAGACCACGAATGGAGCCAACGCTCCAGGCGGCGGAAAGCTCTGACCATGCTCCGCATCGCCCGACGAGCGACATCGACACGCTGAGGAACACCTCCCGGCCATCAGCCCTCCGCTCCCGATCGAGCGATCTCGGAGACGTACGCGGCCAGGTTGCGCAGCGTCTGCTGACCGCCCTCGATCGCGTGGTACTTCTCGACCGCCTCGTCGCGCAGCTTCTTGGTGGGGAACACCGTGCGCATCTCGATCCGGGTCGTCGCGCCGTCGGGCTCGAACGTCAGGACGGACTCGAAGGTGTTCGGATCACCGCGGGACTCACCGTGGAGGAGCGCGATCCGCGCCGGCGGGGCGATCTCGGCCCAGGTGATCCACTCGGCGTAGTCCGTCCCGTCCGGTCCGTGCATCACGAAGTCCCACTCCCCGCCGACGCGGAACTCGAATGCTCGGGTCGTGGTGGTGAAGCCCTCCGGCCCCCACCACCGCGACAGGTGCCGGACCTCGGTGAAAGCCTCGAACACCAGCTCCCGGGGGGCGTCGATGACCCGGGAGATCACGATCTCGCGGCCGGCCGTCGCGGACTGCGCCGGGGCGCCTGGTCCTGTCGTGCTCATCAGCTACTCCTCCTGCCTTGTCTGCTTCATGTCCTGCACGTAGGCGTCCAGACGGTCGAAGCTCTCGTCCCAGAACTGCTCGAACGTGCCGGCCCACTCGTGGACGGGTCGCAGCCCGTGCGCGTCCAGGCCGTACACGCGCTGCTTGCCTGCCTTGCGGTCCCGCACCAGCCCGACCTCCCGGAGCACTCGCAGGTGTTTGGACGCCCCCGGCTGGGTCATCCCGAGCTCCCGGGCCAGCTCGGTCACGGGCCGCTCACCCGCCCGCAGCAGCACCAGGATCTCCCGGCGCTGTGGCTCGGCGATCGCGTTGAACACGTCCGACGTCGTCGCTGCTCGTGCCATAGGGCAATCATATGCCTATATAGGTATGCGTCAAGGATGGCAGGATCTCCCGATGATCCTCGAACAGGCCGTCCTGTCCGTCACCCCCGGCCGCGAGGCCGAATTCGAGCTGGCCTTCGACCGGGCGAAGCGAATCATCGCGGCGATGCCCGGCTTCGCCGACCTGACGTTGTCCCGCCGCCTGGAGCGGCCGTCGGCCTACCTGCTCCTCGTGCACGGGGAGCGACTCGAGGACCACACCGAGGGGTTCCGCGGATCCGCCGAGTACCAGGAGTGGCGCGCGCTGCTGCACCACTTCTACGAGCCGTTCCCGGTCGTGGAGCATCTCGAGACGGTGTCGACCGCCTGACGCGGG
>NZ_JANPEO010000610.1:0-7378 GCF_031422975.1 Nocardioides sp.
CAGCAGCAACGCCAGCCCAGGCACCAGCAGCAGCGCCACGAACGGGGAGGCCGCGGCGCCGACGCCGATGGCCACCCCGGTCACGCCGGGTCGCTGGCGGGACCAGCCCCACAGGGCGGCAGCCACGGCGGACGCCGCCAGCAGGTCCCAGGTGATCGGGAAGAACAGCACCACCACGGGAGCGAGGGCGAACGCCGCCGCGTCCCAGGGACGGCGGCGGTTTACGCCCGTCAGCAGCCCCGCCGCCAGCAGTCCCGCCGCCGCCAGCAGCACCGCATTGACGAGGGTGAAGGCCCGTGCCTCGCGCAGCACCTCGGGTTGCTGGGCGACCTCGGAGACGGGCAGCAGCGCGCGGGCGCCGACGTCGGGCGACCCGGTGAGCAGCGCGGTCAACCGCTGGCTGGCGAAGGCGACGTAGGCCGGCAGCGGCGGCACCCACGCCGGCGCGTAGCGCGCCCGCACCTGCTCGTCATCGGTGAAGGGCCAGTAGCCCTCGGCGAAGCCGTTGGCGACGTACGCCGTCGAGGTGTCCGACCAGCACAGGTTGGTGTAGCGCCCGGTGTTGGCGGAATCGCCCGCGATGTCGAGGCAGGGGGCCTTCGCCGCGATGCCCAGGGACATGGCGATCGCAGCCAGCAGGAGGACGGCGCGCAGCGGTGTCCACCACGGGTGCTGCCCGGCATGGTCGCCCAGCGGCCCGCCGACCGCCTCACTGACGGAGCGGACGACCGCGTCCTCGCGGCTGGGCGAGACCCGGCCGTCGTGGGCAGTCATCCCCGGATCATCCCCGATCGTCGGCACCCCTTCAGCGAAGGGCGAACGATCGCGAGGCCACCCGCGACGGAGCCACGGTCGGCGCCGGCGCCGGAGTCGTCGGCGGGGGTGTCGTGGGCGGCGGCACGGTCTCGGTCGGGGCCGGGACGGTCGGCGTCGGCGTCGGAACCGGCGTCGGTGTCGGGGTCTCGGTCGGGTCCGGCTCCTGGGTCTTGATGGTCGCCGACTTGGTGGGCTTGCGGGTGGGCTGCGGCTGCGGCGTGAACGTGGTGGCCGGCGGGACGTACGGCTCATGGCCCTCGCTGGGCGCGTCGCCGTCGACGTACGCAGGCTCCGGGAAGTCCTCGACGTCGAGCCCCTCCATGATCGAGCTCATGATCGCGGTCCAGGTCTGGGCCGGATACACGGCACCGAAGTAGGACGGCAGCCACCCGTCGAGCTGGTTGTCACCGTCGCCGCGCAGGTACATCACCGCGGTCGCCATCTGCGGCGTGTAGCCGGCGAACCAGGCCGAGGAGACCTCGTCCTTGCCGTTGGTCGCGGTGCCGGTCTTGCCGGCCGCGGGCCGACCCAGCTCGAGCGCCGCCTGGCCGGTGCCGTTCTGGACGATCTGCTGCATGGCGTACGACGTGTCCGCTGCGATGTCCTCATCCACTGCCCGCCGGGAGGACTGCTTCCATGAATAGACCGTCTCGCCGTTGTGGTCCACGACCTTCTCGACCACGTGCACGTCGGCGCGCTCACCGCCGTTGGCGATCGTGGCGTAGGCGTTGGCCATGTTGATCGGAGAGACCCGCCCCTTGCCGAGGGTGATCAGGGTGTCCTCGGGAGTGAAGTCGACACTGCGCGACGGGATGCCGGAGTACTTCTTCGACGGCTCGTCACCCGGGATCCCCAGGGCACGGGCCATGTCGTAGATCTTCTGGGGGCCCTCGTCCATCGAGTCCGACATGTCGACGAAGGCGGTGTTGATCGACTCCTCGGCGGCGGTGATCAGCGAGACCTGCGAGCCGTAGTCGTTGCCGAGTCCGTCGGAGCCGGTGCCCTCGTTGCGCACCTCCAGGCCGTCGGGGAAGACGTACGGCGAGTTGCCGTCGAAGGAGTCCTGGAGCTCGAAGCCGTCCTTGATCGCGGCCGCGATCGTCAACGGCTTGATCGTCGAGCCGGCCATGCCGCCGGTCGCGGCCCAGTTGATCTGGGAGTCGAGATAGTCCTGGCCGCCGTAGAACCCGCGCAGCGCGCCCGTGCCGACCTCGACCGTGGCCGCGCCGACGTGGAGCTCCTTGTCGCCGAAGCCCTCGGGCCGCTCCTCCAGCACGCCCTGCTCGGCGGCCGCCATGGCGTCCTTGGTGAAGGTCGTGGTGACGCGGAGCCCGCCGCCGTCGATCTCCTGCTCGTCGAAGCCGAGGCCCAGCAGCTCCTTCTTCACCAGGGTCAGCATGTGCCCGCGCTGCCCACCGAACTGGCTCTGGGTGGCGATCTCGGGGAACTTGGGCAGGTGCTTCTTGGCCTTCTCGGCCTCGTCCGCGGAGATCGTGCCCATGTCGGCCATGCCGTCGAGGATGTAGCCGTAGCGCTCCTTGAGCTCCTGCTTGGCATCGCGGCCGTTGTCCGGGTCGTAGCGAGACGGGTTGTTCAGCGTGGTCGCGAGGACGGCGCTCTCGCGCAGGTCGAGGTCCTTGGCGTCCTTGTCGAAGAAGGCGCCCGCGGCGGCCTGGATGCCGTAGGCACCGCGGCCGAAGTAGATGGTGTTGAGGTAGCCCTCGAGGATCTCGGCCTTGCCCAGCTGGTTGCGGATCTTCAGCGAGACGATCGCCTCCTTGAGCTTGCGCTGGTAGCTGCGCTCGCTGGTGAGGTAGAGGATCTTGACGTACTGCTGGGTGATCGTGGACGCGCCCTGCTGCGCATTGCCCTTGGCGTTGGAGAACGCCGCCCGGAGGATGCCCTTCGGGTCGAGCCCCTTGTCGGTCCAGAAGGTGCGGTTCTCGGCGGCGACGACCGCGTCCTGCATCGTCTGCGGCATCTCCGAGAGCGGGATCGACTGTCGGTTCTGGTCGTCGTAGTAGGTCCCCAGGTCGTCCTTGCCGCCGCTGTAGTAGACGAAGGTCGTCTGGGCCTTGAACGCCTCGTTGGGCTCGGGGATCGCAATCGCCTTGTAGAGCACGAAGAACACGCCCACCAAGATCAGCAGTCCGACCACGCCGAAGATGGTCAGCGTCTTCAGCAGGCCGCGCACGCGTTGGCCCCGCGACTTCTTGGGCTTGTTGGGTCGCCTGGTCAGGGGGGGACCGTCGGCTCTGCGCTTGCTCACGCCGAAAGGGTACGGGGCGCCGATGCGTTCACCCGATTAGCGGCTGCTGGATATATCGCTACGATAGGTCACATGGCACGTCGCGCAGAGACCATCGAGCTCGCAGTCCTCGGACTGCTGCACGAGGGACCCATGCACGGCTACGAGCTGCGCAAGCGGCTCAACCTGATGCTCGGCTGGGGTCGGGTGCTCTCCTACGGCTCCCTGTACCCCGCGCTGAAGAAGATGCTCCGGGCCAACCTCATCGAGGAGGCGACGGCCACCACGCCGGTCAGTCGTCGGCCCAGGATCGTCTACGACGTCACCGACGCCGGGCACACCGAGTTCGAGCGCCTGATGTCGGAAGTCGGTCCCACCGCGTGGGAAGACGACAACTTCGACATCCGGTTCGCGTTCTTCGGTCGCACGGACATGGAGATCCGGCTGCGGGTGCTCGAAGGGCGCCGTACCCGACTCCAGGAACGACTGGCCCGCGTCCAGTCGGACCTCGAGCGCACGCAGGCCGAGGTCAACAGGTACGCCGCAGAGCTGCAGCGGCACGGGGTCGAGTCGGTCGAGCGTGAAGTGCGCTGGCTCTCCGACCTGATCTCCGCCGAGCGTGGCGAGCCGCTGTCACGGCGCCTCGGCACGAATCCGAGCACCACACCCACCCGATCATCCACCGACCGCTAGAAGTTCCGCCAGACAAGGAGAGCCCCATGGGGTCCGTACGAGTAGCAATCGTGGGGGTCGGCAACTGCGCGACCTCCCTCATCCAGGGCGTCGAGTACTACAAGGACGCCGACCCGACCGCCTCCGTGCCGGGCCTCATGCACGTCAAGTTCGGCGAGTACCACGTCGCTGACGTGGAGTTCGTCGCGGCGTTCGACGTCGACGACAAGAAGGTCGGCAAGGACCTCTCGGAGGCGATCAACGCCTCGGAGAACAACACGATCAAGATCTGCGACGTCCCCACCATCGGGGTCGAGGTGCTGCGCGGCCCGACCATGGACGGTCTCGGCAAGTACTACCGCATGACCATCGACGAGTCGCCCGCCGAGGCGGTCGACGTCGTGGCCGCCCTCAAGGACGCCAAGGTCGACGTCGTCGTGTCCTACCTCCCGGTCGGCTCCGAGGAGGCGGACAAGTTCTACGCCCAGTGCGCCATCGACGCCGGTTGTGGCTTCGTCAACGCGCTGCCCGTCTTCATCGCCTCCGACCCCGTGTGGGCCAAGAAGTTCGAGGACGCCGGCGTCCCGATCGTCGGCGACGACATCAAGTCCCAGGTCGGCGCCACCATCACGCACCGCGTGATGGCCAAGCTGTTCGAGGACCGCGGCGTCGCGCTGGACCGCACCTACCAGCTCAACGTCGGCGGCAACATGGACTTCAAGAACATGCTCGAGCGTGACCGCCTGGAGTCCAAGAAGGTCTCCAAGACCCAGGCCGTGACGTCCAACCTCAAGGGCGAGCTCGCCGACAAGATCAGCGACCGCAACGTCCACATCGGCCCGTCCGACTACGTGCAGTGGCTCGACGACCGCAAGTGGGCCTACGTCCGCCTCGAGGGTCGTGCCTTCGGTGACGTCCCGATCAACCTCGAGTACAAGCTCGAGGTCTGGGACTCGCCCAACTCCGCCGGCATCATCATCGACGCCGTGCGCGCCGCGAAGATCGCCATGGACCGCGGTGTCGGTGGCCCGATCATCGCCGCGTCGACGTACCTCATGAAGAGCCCGCCGGTGCAGATGCCCGACGACCTCGGCCGCGTCGAGCTCGAGAAGTTCATCGCCGGCGAGTGAACTGACGCAGTCCAACCGCACCGCCCGACAGCCCCGGCCCGCCGCCGGGGCTGTCGGCATTTCCGGCGCTGCGCACGTTGCGTCAGCGCTCGGCGTCGACCTTGATCTTGGCCAGCGTCTCGCGCATCCCCGCAGCGAGCTCCGCCTGGAAGCTGGTGACCCCGCCGAGGACCTTGTCGGTGAGCGTGCGAGAGACCGGCGAGACACCGTCGGGCGCTTCGCGACGCTGGGTCAGGACCGTGCCGCCGGCACCGTCACTGGTGAGGGTGAGCGACCAGATCGTGAAGTTGTCCTTCACGCGGAAGGCGATCTCCTGCTGCGGCTCGAACCGCACGACCTTGGTCCGGGTCGGCCACACGAGCAGGCCGCGCCGGTTGAGGTTCACCATCGTGGTGCCGAGCTGGATCGGCCGGCCCCGCACGATCGTCTTGACGACCTGGGGGCTCCACCTCGACATCCGGGCGAGGTCGGAGACGAGGGACCACACGTGCTCCGGCGGGGCGTCGATGGTGATGGACTCTTCGAGCAGGGGAGCGATGAGGTCTGTCATGGCGGGCAATCTATCGAGCGGGTGCCGAACGGCCGGCCACCTGGTCTCGCCCATGGCGGTCGGGCACCCGGCCCACGGCACGTCGACACGGTAGACAGACCCCATGACACACGTCAGTTCGTTCACCGTGCGCTACCTGGCCGGTATGGGCGCCCTCTTGCTGGTCGGCGCCGTCGTCGGGCTGAGTTTGACCGGCGAGGGTCACTCCGGCTTCGTCGGCACCATCGAGATCCCCGCCCTGCTGATGGGGGCGGCCCTGTTCGTCGCCGCCGCGCTGGGGGCCACCTCGGCGCACCGGGCGTCGTGGCCGCTGCTCGCGGCCCTCGCCGCGTTGGTGATGGTTGTCGTCCTGGCGTTCTTGACCCTGACATCCCCCGACGCCGGCTCGGTCGCGTTCTTCGAGCTCGCCGCCGTCCTGACGGGCGTCCTGCTGGTCGCCGTGATGCGGCGTCGCTGAGCCCGGTCAGGACTCCGGGTTGGCCTCGGCCCACGCGAGCAGCGCAGCGCGGGCGTCGTCCGGGCTCATCGGGCCGTGGTCCATCCGCAGCTCGAGCAGGTGCTTGTAGGCGGCGCCGACGCGACGGCCGGGCGGGATCGCGAGGATCTCCATGATCTCGGCGCCGTCGAGGTCAGGCCGGATCGAGGCGAGCTCCTCCTGCTCTGCCAGCCGGTCGATCCGCTCCTCGAGCGAGTCGTAGGTACGGCGCAGCCGGTCGGCCTTGCGCTGGTTGCGGGTCGTGCAGTCCGCACGGGTCAGCACGTGCAGCCGCTCGAGCTGGTCGTCCGCGTCTCGCACGTAGCGGCGCACGGCCGCGTCGGTCCACTCGCCCGAGCCGTAGCCGTGGAAGCGCAGGTGCAGCTCGACCAGCGTGGACACCGCGTCGATCTCGGCGTTGGAGAAGCGCAGCGCCCGCATCCGCTTGCGGGTGATCTTGGCGCCGACCACGTCGTGGTGGTGGAACGTCACGATCCCGCCGGTCTCGAAGCGCCGCGTGCGCGGCTTGCCGACGTCATGCATCAGGGCGGCGAAGCGCGAGACGAAGTCCGGCCCTCCCCCGAGCCGGGACTCGAGGTCGATCGACTGCTCGAGCACGGTCAGGGTGTGCTCGTAGACGTCCTTGTGGCGGTGGTGCTCGTCGCGTTCGAGGGCGAGCGCCGGAAGCTCGGGCAGCACGTGGGCCGCCAGCCCGGTGTCCACCAGGAGCGACAGGCCCAGCCGCGGGAACGGCGCGCACACCAGCTTCACCAGCTCGTCGCGCACCCGCTCGGCGGAGATGATCTCGATCCTGCCGGCCATCTCGGTCATCGCCTCGATGACCTCGGGGGCGACCGTGAAGCCCAGCTGGGCAGCGAAGCGCGCGGCACGCATCATCCGCAACGGGTCGTCGGAGAAGGAGTCCTCGGGGCGGCCCGGCGTGCGCAGGGTCGCGTTGGCGAGGTCCACCAGGCCGCCGTACGGGTCCTGGAACTCGCGTCCGGGCACGCTGACGGCCATCGCGTTGACCGTGAAGTCACGTCGGCCGAGGTCGCCGGGCAGGTTGTCGCCGAACGCCACGTCGGGCTTGCGCGAGGACGGGTCGTAGGTCTCCGCGCGGTAGGTGGTGATCTCGACCTGCCACTCGCCGATCCGGGCGCCGATGGTGCCGAAGGCGCGGCCCATGTCCCAGATCGCGTCCACCCAGCCGGACAGCAGCTTCTCGGTCTTCTCGGGACGGGCCGAGGTGGTGAAGTCGAGGTCGTTCTGGAGGCGACCGAGCATCGCGTCGCGCACCGGACCACCGACCAGCGCCAACTCCTCGCCGGCCGCGGCGAAGCGAGCACCGAGCTCGTCGATCACCGGCCCGATCCGGGTCAGCTCCTCACCCACCCGACGCTGGACCTCGACGATGGTCAGCGGAGGCAGGGCGGCGTCGGACACGAGGCTCAACTCTAGAGGACGCACCAGTGATCGCCGTGGTCGTG
>NZ_JANPEO010000611.1:0-10157 GCF_031422975.1 Nocardioides sp.
CGGTCAGCAGGATCACGGTGATCGGCGGCACCCCGGACGGGATGGGCGCAAGGTAGGCCCGAGCCGACGCGAGCGCATCCTCGAAGGCGGTGAGGAACTCGCTGATCGTCCCGGGGGTCGGCGCGACCGAGCCCGTGATGGAGCCGAGCACGCACATCGCGCCCACCACGACCTGCACGACGACCGCGACGGTGATCGGGAGACGCAGCCAGCGCGCGGCTCCACCGATGCCGGCGATCAGTGCCCCGATGAAGAACAGCGGGATGGTCACCTTGGCCGTCTCGGTGGTGAACGTGCGCCATGACAGCAGGGTGAACCACGTGGTCGCGGCCGCGACCAGGGCCAGGCCGAGGGTGTAGGCGAGCGGAGCGCGCCGGCGGCTGGACGGGGTGGTCATGACTCGACCTGCTGACGGTTGCTGAGGCGTCCGAGCTCTTGCCACACCACTTCGAGGTGGTCGCGAGGACGCAGCCTCACCGACCGCCATCCGGTGCTGGCCAGGGCTGTCGAGGTCGTCCCGGTCCCTGACGGTGCGAGGTGCGGAGCCCAGGCGTCGACGTCGAGGGCGATGGCGGCCGACGTGGCCGCGTGGTGCTGGAGCCGCTTGAGGAATCGGCCGTCGTTGTCGGTGACATCGCCGAGAACGGCGATGAGCAGGCCGCCGTGGCCGGGTTCGGCCAGCCAGGCGGTGTCGAGGTGGGGCGAGTGCTCGATCTGGACGACGGCCAGGGCCTCGAGCAGGGGAGCGGTGTTGACCGCGGCCGTCCGCGAGTGCCACGCGGTGCCGGGCTCCTCACCCGTCGCGGTGACCAGGCGTACGGCGTACCCACGCTGGCTCAGGTGGAGTGCGACCGACGCGGCAGTCGAGACAGCCGCCTCGAGCGAGGAGGCCACGCCCTGGCCGCGGTGGGAGATCAATCGGTTGTCGAGGAAGACGGTGGCCCGCGACTGCCAGGGCTGCTCCTCGCGCCGGACCATCAGCTCGCCGACCCGGGCCGAGCTGCGCCAGTGCACACGGCGCAGGTCGTCGCCGCGGCGGTATTCGCGAACGGTGACGTCCTCGGCGCTGCCGACGGCGAAGGCACGCGGCCGGTTGTCGCCCGAGCCGGTCCAGGCGCCCCCGATCGGGATCCCGGGCAGGGCGACCGTGCGCGGAGTGACGGTCAGCGGCGCCGTGGTGTGGAATGCCCGGCCGAGCTCGATCAGGCCGAACGGGTCGGTGACGCGCACCGTCATCGGCCCGATCTCGAACTGGCCGCGAACGTCGGAGCGGACCTGGTAGGTCACGTGCCGGCGCCAGCCGTGGCCGATGCCTTCGAGCACGAATCTGGGACGCGTGCCCAGGACGTAGGGCAGGTGGTCCTCGAGCAGCAGCACGCCGGTCGGGGTGCGGGCCTCGTTGGTCAGCGTGAGCTGCACTCTCGCGGCCTGACCGGCGGCGACGAGCTGGGGCGAGACGGTGCGGGTCAGGGCCAGGCGGTAGCGCGAACGCCCGATCCACAGCGCGGCCAGCAGGGGGAGAGCTGTCACCAGCACCCCGACCCGGACCAGCGGCGTCTGGCCGACGATGATCGCGCAGACGATCGTGGTCACGCCGGCAGCCAGGAACACCCGTCCGCGGACGGTCAGACCGGCGAGGGCCTCACGCACGGCCGGCTTCGGGGACCGGCACCCCGGCCACGATGCCTTCCAGGATCGCCGTCGTGGCGCGGCCGCTCATGGCCGACTCGACGCTGGGGAGCAGCCGGTGCGCCAGGACCGGTCGGGCGAGCCCGTGGACGTCGTCAGGGAGCACGTAGTCGCGGCCCGCCATCGCAGCGACCGCCTTCGCCGCGCGCACCAGGTGCAAGGTGGCGCGCGGGGAGGCGCCGAGATGGAGCTCGGTGGAGGTGCGGGTGGCCGTCGTGAGCGCGACGGCATAGCGCTGGACGGCCGTGGACACGTGCACCTGGCCGACGATCTCTGTCAGCTTGCGGATCTCGCCGGCGTCGGTCACCGCCTCGAGGTCGTCGAGCGGGTTGACGGTCGTGTGTGAGTTGAGCATGGCGATCTCGGCCGCCTCGACGGGATACCCCACCGACACACGAGCCATGAAGCGGTCGCGCTGGGCCTCGGGGAGGGCATAGGTGCCCTCCATCTCGATCGGGTTCTGGGTGGCGATCACCATGAACGGCTTGTCCAGCATGTAGGTCATGTTGTCGACCGTGACCTGCCGCTCCTCCATGCACTCGAGCAGCGCCGACTGCGTCTTCGGGGAGGCCCGGTTGATCTCGTCGCCGACCACGATGTTGGCGAAGACGCCACCGGGACGGAACTCGAACTCACGCGTGTTCTGGTTGAAGACCGAGACGCCGGTGACGTCGGACGGCAACAGGTCGGGCGTGAACTGGATGCGGCGCACCGTCGAGTCGATGCTGCGCGCGAGGGCCTTGGCCAGTTGGGTCTTGCCGACTCCGGGGACGTCCTCGATCAACAGGTGACCCTCGGCCAGCAGCACCACGATCGCTGCCGAGACCACGTCGGGCTTGCCTTCGATGACGCGCTCAATGTTGGCACGGACCTGACCGACGACGCGGGCGAGCGTCTCCAGGTCGGCATCGCCTGCGAACGACGTACTCACGTGCTGCCCACTCCCTCGTCCCGACCCGACTGCACGGGTGATGTGCCAACCGTATGACGTGCCCGCAACATACCTGCCGCCTCGTCTCCACGTTCCCCTCCATTTTCCACCACCGGAGGCGGCAGATCTCCTCCACCGGTCCTCCACCACGGCTCAGATCGCCGCCCGGGGGCCCGTTCGACGCTCACCAGGCGGCGTACGAGCCGGTCCGACAACGCGGAATAGAGGCGCAAATGGGGCGGGAAACGCCGCAAACATGATTGACGGTGGAGCGTTGTGGGGTAAGGTGGAGCGAAGTGGGGGACAGGGTCGATCTCGCACATCGAGCAGGGGAGGTGCCGAATGTTCTTCGGCACCTACACGCCCAAGCTCGATGAGAAGGGCCGCCTCTTCCTCCCCGCCAAGTTCAGGGACCAGCTGACGGAAGGACTCGTGGTGACCAGAGGGCAGGAGCGCTGCCTGACGATCTGGTCGACCCAGGACTTCCAGGGACTGACCGACCGGCTCCGTGAGGCGCCGGTGACCAACAAGGGCACTCGTGACTACGTCCGCATGCTGTTCGCCGCCGCCTCCCAGGAGGTGCCGGACAAGCAGGGCCGCATCTCGATCCCCGGATCCCTGCGTGAGTACGCCTCGCTCACCAAGGACGTGGTCGTCATCGGCTCGATGAACCGCATCGAGATCTGGGACCCGACGGCCTGGACGACCTACTCCGAGGAGCAGGAGCAGAAGTTCTCCGAGCTCAGCGACGAGGTCTTCCCCGGCATCTAGCCCGACCACCGCATCGCCCACAACAGAACAACTGACGAGGACCGCAGCACCCGGTCTCGCGTCCGCTCCCTTTCGCCAACTGACTCACCTTCCCCGGTGTCAGTCGGCACTTCCCTGGGGGAGCGGACAGGGACCAGGTCCGGCGGGCAGTCAGTGAGCAACCCAGCAGTGCCCAAGCGCAGAGCCAATCGCAAGCCAATCCAAACGTGTGTGGGGTCGAGACCATGAGCAGCACCGCAGTCACTCGCAGCCCGAGCGGCATGGCCACCCGGCCGCCGCGTGTGCGCGAGCAGGCCCGAGACGCGATGGCGGTGATGGTCTTCTCGGCCGCGACCTCGGCAGGACTCACCGTCGCGCTCTTCGTCCTCACCCACGTGGGCCAGTAGGCGCACCCAGTGAGCACCCCACGCCACGCCCCGGTCCTCCAGAGTCGGGTCGTTGCTCTTCTGGCCCCTGCCCTGGCCCATGAGGGCGCCGTCCTGGTGGACTGCACCCTCGGCCTCGGCGGCCACACGGAGGCCGTCCTCCAGCAGTGCGAGACCGCCCGCGTCATCGGCATCGACCGCGACACTGCCGCCCTACGACTGGCCGGCGAACGCCTCCGTCCCTTCGGCGACCGCTTCGTCGGCGTACACGCCGTCTATGACGAGATCGCCGAGGTCGTGGCGGACCAGGGCCTCGACCACGTCGACGCGGTCTTCTTCGACCTGGGTGTCTCCTCGATGCAGCTCGACGTCCGCGAGCGCGGTTTCGCCTACGCCGTCGACGCACCTCTCGACATGAGGATGGACGACACCAGCGGCCCTACCGCGGCGGACGTGCTCAACACCTATTCGGCGCCCGAGCTCACCCGGGTCCTCCGGGACTACGGCGAGGAGAAGTTCGCCAAGAAGATCGCCTTCGCGGTCGTGCGTCAGCGCGAGGTCGAGCCGTTCACCACGAGTGCCCGCCTGGTCGAGCTGCTCTATGCCGAGATCCCGGCTCCTGCTCGTCGAACCGGGGGACACCCGGCCAAGCGCACCTTCCAGGCGCTGCGCATGGAGGTCAACGACGAGCTGGCCGTGCTCCGCCGCGCGATGCCGGCCGCGATCGACGTGATCGGCGTGGGTGGCCGGGTCGTCGTGGAGTCCTACCACTCGCTCGAGGACCGCCTGGTCAAGCGCGCCTTCACCGCGGTCACCCGTCTGGACGTCCCCGAGGACCTGCCGTTCCTGCCCGAGGGCAGTGAGCCGTTCCTGCGGCTGGTAACCCGGGGCGCCGAGGTCGCCGACGAGCACGAGATCGAGCAGAACCCGCGCGCAGCCTCGGTGCGGCTGCGCGCCGTCGAACGAGTCCGCCCCGCCCTTCCCCAGACCCGGCACAGCCGAGGAGTCACCCGATGAGCAGTCCCGCCGTCCAGGTCCGCAGCCGCGTCCCACGCATCGCGTCCGCCGCCGTCGAGAGGGCCCGCCTCTCCGTCGTGCCCCGCGCGCGCACCCGCGCGCCGAAGGTGCCGTTCGTGACGCTGGTGAGCCTGGTGCTGATCAGCGGCGTCGTCGGCCTCCTGCTCTTCAACACCTCGATGCAGCAGGCGTCGTTCGCGGCCACCTCGCTCGAGGAGCAGGCGACCGGCCTGGCCGCCCGCGAGCAGACCCTGCAGATGGAGCTCGAGGACCTGCGCAATCCGCAGCGGGTCGCCATGCAGGCGCAGGACATGGGCATGGTGGTCCCGGCCGCACCCACCTTCCTGGGTCTCGACGGCACGGTTCGCGGAGAACTGGTGCCGGCGCTGCCGGAGGACAAGCTCAACCTGGCTCCGCCCGTGCCCATCAAGCCGAAGATCCTCGCGCCGACGCCGACCATCGTGAAGGTGATGGCCGAGGCCGCGCCCACGACCACGACCACGACCGAGACCGCGACCAAGGCCGCGACCAAGGCCAAGACCAAGGCCAAGACCACCCGAGGCACGACCGGGGGCAAGGACAAGGCCGGGCGCACGCAGGGCCGCGCCCGCCGCTGACGGCGCGGCGGCCCCGGCCGGGGCAGTCGTGCCACCTAGATTTGTCGACACCATCCCGGACGGAGTTACGTTGCCTCACCAGACGACCAACGGGACGCGCCAGCGTCTCGAGGAGGCCCGTCGCGGCGCCCCGCAGTTCCGACTCCGGTTCGGCCTCGTGGTGATCGCGATGGTGCTGTCGTTCTTCGGCGCGCGGCTCGTCCAACTGCAGGGCATCGACCCCAAGTCGTATGCCGCGATGGCGGCCGCCGAGGGTGTCGTGGAGGTGTCCCTGCCGGCCGAGCGGGGCGACATCCTCGACCGCTTCGGACTGCCGCTGGCCGACTCGATCCACGGCAAGATGGTCGTGGCCGACCCGGTGATGACCGGCGCCGACGCCCCGCAGCTCGCGACGCTGCTCTCCCAGCGCCTCCAGGTCGACTACTTCAAGACCCTGGGCCGGCTCCGCGAGGAGAGCAGTCGCTTCGAGTACATCGCCCGCCGCGTGCCGAGCACCCTGGCCGGCGACGTGCTCACGGAGCTCAGCGAAGCCGGCTTCCAGGGCATCACCCTGCGCGACGACCCGATCCGCGACTACCCGGCCGACGACGTGGCCGCCAACCTGCTCGGCTTCATGGGTACAGACGAGGCACTCGCTGGCTTCGAGCGCACGTTCGACGCGCAGCTGGCCGGGACCGACGGCACGGCGCGTTACCAGTCCGGCGGCGGCAACCGGATCCCGCTCGGGGAGAACACCGTGGTCCCGGCGAAGAACGGCGCGTCGCTGACCACCACGATCGACCTCGACCTGCAGTGGTTCACCCAGCGGGTGCTCACCCAGACGCTCCAGCAGTACAGGGCCACCAGCGGCGTGGCGATCGTGATGGACTCGCGCACCGGCGAGCTGATGGCGCTGGCCGACGCCCCGACGTTCAACGCCAACAAGCCGCTGGCGGCCGACGAGGAGGACCTCGGATCCCGAGCGATCAAGGACCCCTACGAGCCCGGCTCGGTCGAGAAGGTGCTCACGGTGTCGTCCCTGATCGACGCGGGCAAGGTCACGCCGCGCACGAAGCTGCGGATCCCGCCGTCCCTGCCGCGCCAGGACCGGGTGATCGGTGACTGGTTCGACCACGGCAACATCCGGCTCACGCTGGCGGGAGTGATCGCCAAGTCGTCCAACATCGGCACCGTCCTCGCCGCCGACGCCTTCAGCCCGGTCGACCTCGTCGGCTACCTCCAGAAGTTCGGCCTCGGCCAGCGCACCGACATCGGCATGCGCGGCGAGAGCCCCGGCATCCTCACCCCTGGCGACGTGATGACGTCCCAGACGAAGGACCGAGTCGCCTTCGGCCAGTCCGTCTCGGTCAACGCGGTCCAGATGGCCGCGGCCGTCAACACCATCGCCAACGGCGGCGTACGCGTCTCGCCGAGCCTCATCAAGGGTTCCGCCACTGCTGAGGACGGCACCGTGGTCGGCACCGACGTGTCGACCACGTCGCGAGTCGTCAGCGAGAGGGCCGCGAGGCAGACGACCAAGATGATGGAGCTCGTCGTCGACGACGAGGTCGGCGTCGCCCCCGGTGCCCAGGTCCCCGGCTACCTCGTCGCCGGCAAGACCGGCACCGCCCAGCGCGTCGCCCCGGCGTGCGGTTGCTACGACGGCTCCACCACGGTGTCCTTCGGCGGTTTCGCGCCGGCCGACGACCCGCGCTTCACCGTCTACGTCGTGATCCACGCCCCGCAGGTCGACGGCGGCGGCGGCTCGATCACCGGCCCCGCCTTCTCCCGGATCATGGGCTACGCACTGAGCCGCTACCGCGTCGCGCCGACCGGCGCGAAGCCCTCGCGACTTCCTGTCGAGTGGTGACGGGGCAGCGATACCCTCCGCTGGTGCCGAGTGATCGCGAAATGTCTGTGGGAACCATCCAGGGGCGACCCGTGGCGCCGACCGCGACGCCGCTGCGCGACCTCGCGACGTGGCTGGAGACGCTGACGCCGGTGCGCGTCCGAGGCGATCTGGGGCCCGACGTCACCGGCATCTCGCTGAGCACCCAGCGCATCCAGCCCGGCGACCTGTACGCCGCACTGCCGGGCGCCCGCGCGCACGGAGCCGAGTTCGCCGCGACCGCGCTGACGGCCGGGGCCGTCGGCGTACTCACCGATCCGGCGGGCGCTGAGCTGCTGCCGCCCGGCGCCGCCGCGCTCGTCGTCGACCAGCCCCGGCGCGTGCTCGGGCGGGTGGCGGCCCGGATCTACGGCGAGCCGGCCACCGCGATGCGGATGATCGGCGTCACCGGCACCCAGGGCAAGACGACCACGACCCGACTGCTGGCGGACGGCCTGGAGGCGGTCGGCATCATCGGCGCCGTCATCGGCACCGTCGGCACCCGCGTCGCCGGCACGGACATCAAGACCGCCTTGACGACCCCCGAAGCCCCCGACCTCCACGGGCTCTTCGCGCTGATGCGCGAGCGTGGCGTGGAGGCCTGCGCGATGGAGGTCTCCTCGCACGCGCTCGTGCTCGGGCGGGTCGACGGCGTCGTCTTCGACGTCGCAACCTTCCTCAATCTCGGCCGCGACCACCTCGACTTCCACACCGATGTCGACGACTACTTCATGGCGAAGGCATCGCTGTTCACCCCCGAGCGCGCGCGGCAGGGCCTGACCAACATCGACGACGAGTTCGGCCGCCGGCTGCTCGAGGGCGCCACGATCCCCATGCAGACCTTCGCCACGCAAGGCCCCGCCGACTGGCAGGCGATCGACATCGAGCTCGCCGGCAACGGCACGTCCTTCACCGTCCTGGGTCCGCGCGGACTGCGGGTCCTTGCCCGGGTGCCCGTGCCGGGAGCGTTCAACGTGTCCAACGCGTTGGCGGCCATCGCGTCCGCTGCCCTCGTCGGCCTCGACGCCGAGCTCGTCGCCTCCGGGATCGGCCGGGGCGCCGGGGTCCCGGGCCGGCTCGAACAGGTCGACGCCGGTCAGGACTTCGTGCTGGTGGTGGACTACGCGCACAAGCCGGACGCCGTGGAGGCCGTGATCAGCACCCTTCGTCCACTGACCGACGGCCAGGTCATCGTCGTGCTCGGCGCCGGCGGTGACCGGGATCCCGGCAAGCGGTCGATCATGGGGGCGATCGCCGCTCGGCTCGCCGACGTGCTGATCGTGACCGACGACAACCCGCGCACCGAGGACCCGGCCGAGATCCGGGCGGCCATGCTCGCCGGCACCGGTGGTGGTCGGGCCGAGGTCGTCGAGATCGGCGACCGGCGCACCGCGATCTTCGAGGCCGTACGCCGCGCGGCACCCGGTGACGTCGTGCTGATCGCCGGCAAGGGGCACGAGACGGGGCAGGAGATCCGCGGCGAGATCCACCCCTTCGACGATCGGGTCGTCGCGCGTGAAGCCGTGGCCGCCCGATGATCGCGATGACGCTGGCCGAGATCGCCGAGGTGGTCGGGGGGATCGCCCACGGTGAGGCAGACGTCACGGGCGGCGCCTTCATCGACACGCGCACCCCCGAGCCCGGCGGCCTCTTCGTCGCCGTCTTGGGGGAGCACGTCGACGGCCACGACTTCGCCGAGCAGGCGATGGCCGCGGGCGCAGTGGCGGTGCTGGGAAGTCGGCCGACGAGCGCGCCGACCGTCGTGGTCGACGACGTGGTCTCCGCGTTGGCCGGCCTGGCGCGACACGTGCACGACGCGCTGAGTGACCTCACGACCTACGCTCTCACCGGTTCGCAGGGCAAGACCGGCACCAAGGACTACCTCGCCTCCATCCTGGAGGGCGACGGGCCGACGATCGCCACCCGAGGCAACTTCAACAACGAGATCGGCGTGCCGCTCACCGTGCTGCGCGCCGGTGAGGACACCAAGCACCTCGTCGTGGAGATGGGCGCGCGCGGCGCCGGCCACATCGCCCTCCTCTGCCGGATCGCTCCGCCGGACATCGCCGCCGTCGTCAACGTGGGGACCGCGCACATCGGTGAGTTCGGCAGCCGGGAGGCGATCGCGGAGGCCAAGGGCGAGATCATCGAGTCGCTCACCCCCGAGGGCACCGCCGTGCTCAACGCGGCCGATCCGCTGGTCGCGGCGATGGCGCGGCGCACCAGCGCAGCGGTCGTGACCTTCGGCAGCGGCGGCACCCTGCACGCCAGCGAGGTCTCCACCGACGAGCTCGGCCGGCCCTCCTTCGACCTGCAGTGGCGCGGGAGCGGGGCGACCGCGCATCTCGCGCAGCTGGGACTTCACCAGATCGAGAACGCGCTGGCGGCGGCGGCGATGGCGCTGGCCGGCGGCATCGACCTCGACGCCGTCGCCGACGGGCTGACCGACGCCCGCCCGCCGTCGCGGTGGCGGATGGAGCTGCACGACCGCGCGGACGGCACCGTGGTCATCAACGACGCCTACAACGCCAACCCCGAGTCGATGACCGCAGCCCTGGCCGTCCTGCAGGGCATCCGCGAGCGCGCCGGGCGTCGCACGATCGCCGTGCTCGGGGAGATGCTCGAGCTCGGAGACGGCGGCGTGAGCGCTCATCGACAGGTCGG
Source organism: Nocardioides sp. (assembly GCF_031422975.1). Classification (GTDB taxonomy): domain Bacteria; phylum Actinomycetota; class Actinomycetes; order Propionibacteriales; family Nocardioidaceae; genus Nocardioides. Next base: position 9,922 of record NZ_JANPEO010000611.1, read on the forward strand.
CGTCGCCGCTGCTGCGGCCGAGGTCGACGTACTCCTCACCGTCGGCGACGCGGCCGCGCTCATGGCTGCGGCTGCGAGGCAGGAGGGTAGGTGGCACGGTGAGGCGATTGTCACGGCGGGGCATGCCGAGGCAGTGGCGTGGTTGCGAGAGAATGTGTCGGCTGGCGATGTCGTCCTGGTGAAGGCATCTCGGGGTGCGGCGCTGGAGAACGTCGCGGACGCCCTCCTCGACCAAC
>NZ_JANPEO010000612.1:0-10535 GCF_031422975.1 Nocardioides sp.
GCTCGCCGACGACCTCCGCGTCCGCGATGGGCGCACCGTCGGCGCCGCGGAGCTGGTCGCCGGCGAGGGCGGCGAGACCCTCCTCGGAGGTGAACCACGCCGCGATCCTGTCGCCGGTGCGTCCGGCGACGTCCAACGAGCCGGAGCCGACGGAGATGCCGCCCGAGGGCGCCTGGGGCTGCACGAGGGGGAAGTTCAAGACCGCGGCCCCGGTTGCCGGTACCACCCACCTGAGCGCATCGTTGCCCCGGCGAGCGATCAGGAGGTCGTGCTCGGTGACAGGGATCAAGTGATCGTCCCCGGCGGTGATGGTGTCGATGGTGAGGTCGTTGACGACCTGCCCGGCCGCGACCTCGGCGCCGAACGCCTGCGCGACGGGCACGATGGCGTTCTGCGCCACCGAGACGGACCCGATGCCTTCGGCCGCCTCGGAGAACGGGGCCAGCATCGTCAGCGCAGAGGCGCCGCTGGCCAACGGGTCCGACACCACCAGGCGGGGCGAGCTGAGCACCTCGAGCCAGGTGGCCGGAGCCTGCTCCGACACACCGCTGGCCAGGGCGACCGGCGTGCTGGCGAGCGCCGGCACGAGCGTCCTGCCGGTGTGGTCGGCCTCGTTCAGCACACTCTGCCACGCGGGGGAGTCCGGCACCCAGAGGTCGGGCAGCGTGTCCTCCTCACCCTCGCCGACCTCGTCCTGAGCTGCCGCGACATCGGCAACGGTGGCCGTGGTCACGTCCAGCTCGATGCACTGCCCGTTGTCCGCAAGCGAGTTCACTGCCTCGTCGACCAGGTCGGCCAGGGCGGGCGCCACGATCATGGACACGGTCGTGGTCGTGGCGGAGGTGCAGCCCGCCGAGGCCAGAGAGCTCTCGTCGCCTCCGAACATCTGGAGGCCGAACCAGCCGGCAGCCACGAGGACCAGCACGAGGCCGGTGACCGCCCAGCGGCCGCTGCGGGGCGAAGGGTCGACCGACGTGTGGTCGGGCTCGGGCGTGGTGATGGCGTGGGCGCCGAACATGAAGGTGCCTCTCGATGCTGATCCGGGGGAGAACGCAAGCCGACGATAGGGGCAACACGGCGTCTCGGCAGGTGGAATGCGCAAAGCCGACGCACGCCTGAGACACTGGCGTCCGTGCCTGCCCGAGTCATCGTCCTTGCCGGCCCCAGCGGAGCGGGAAAGTCGCGGCTGGCCGCACGGCTGGGCCTGCCCGTGCTGAGGCTCGACGACTTCTACAAGGATGGCGACGACCCGACGCTGCCGATGATCGCCTCGGGCGCCAACACCGGGTTGGTGGACTGGGACCATCCGGACTCGTGGCTGCACGACGACACGCTCGTGGCGCTCACGGAGCTGTGTCGTGACGGCGTGACCGAGGTGCCCATCTACGAGATCGCCCTCAATGGCCGACGCGGCTCCCAACCTCTCGACCTGGCAGGTTCGCCGCTCTTCGTCGCCGAGGGGATCTTCGCTCCCGAGATCGTGCCCGCCTGTCACCGCGGCGGGCTGTTGGAAGCGGCGTACTGCATCACCCAACGACCCGCTGTCACGTTCTGGCGGCGCCTGAGCCGCGACCTCAGGGAGCGACGCAAGCCGCCCCTGATGCTGTTCCGGCGGGGCCTGGCGCTGTTGCGCGACCAGCGACGAGTCGTGTCCCACGCAGTCGAGCTCGGCTGCCACGTCGCCACGCCCGATGAGGCGTTCGCGCGCATCACGACCGACCGCAGCCGCACATGAGCATCTCCGAGACCGGCCGGTTGGTCCTGGGGCGCCAGTTCCAGCAACCCGATCGACGCAGCTGCGGCGCCGCGGTGGCAGTGATGGCCGAGGCGCTGCGCAACGACACCTACGCCCGACGACTCCTGGCGGGCGGCGACGAGGAGTTCGACCGGGAGGTGAGCGCCATGCACCGGCGCATCATCGGCCCGGTCGACGTGGCCGGGGCCATCCAGGTGCCGTGGTTGCGCGCCATCGGCACTCCCCCGTGGGCGCTGGCCCGGCAGCTCGGCCGAGGCTCGACCAGGGGTCGGGTGGTGGCTGCCCGGTTCCGGCCGGGTCGCGCCTGGGGCGCGATGAACACCAGCCTCGGTCGGGGGGACGTCGTCCCCTGCTACGTCGGCAGCCGCTGGCTCCCGCGCCACGTCGTGCTGGCCCTCGAGCAGCTCGAGGACGCCGTGCGCATGTATGAGCCCGGCTCCGGGCGCGTCGTGCGGGTCACCCGCCAGGAGTGGATCGAGGGCCGCCTGCTCCTCGGTGGCTGGCGCGAGCCGTGGTGCGTGGTCAGCGCGCCTCGGTGATCAGTGCGGCATAGCCCGGCTTGATCACGTCGTCGATGATCGCGAGTCGCTCGTCGAACGGCAGGAACGCCGACTTCATCGCGTTGATGGTGAACCACCGCAGGTCCTCGAGGGTGTAGCCGAAGGCGTCCACGAGTCCGGACATCTCCTCAGTCATCGAGGTCTGGCTCATCAACCGGTTGTCGGTGTTGACCGTGACGCGGAACCGCAGGCGGGTCAACAGTCCGATCGGGTGCTCGGCGATCGACTCGGCGGCTCCGGTCTGGATGTTGGACCGCGGGCACATCTCCAGCGGAATCCGGCTGTCGCGGACGTACGCCGCCAGCCGACCCAGCTCCACCGAGCCGTCGTCATGCACGGTGATGTCGTCCACGATCCGGACTCCGTGCCCGAGCCGGTCGGCCCCGCACCACTGGATGGCTTCCCAGATGGAGGGCAGACCGAACGCCTCGCCGGCGTGGATCGTGAAGTGGGCGTTCTCCCGCTGGAGGTACTCGAAGGCGTCCAGGTGTCGCGTGGGCGGGAACCCGGCCTCGGCACCCGCGATGTCGAAGCCGGCGACGCCGCGGTCGCGCCAGGCGACGGCGAGCTCGGCGATCTCCCTGGAGCGGGCCTGGTGACGCATGGCGGTCAGCAGCTGGCGTACGACGACGCGTCCATCGGCGGCAGCGACACCCTGGTCGAAGCCCTCCTGCACGGCCGCGACGACCTCGTCGAGGGTGAGGCCCTGCTGGACGTGCTGCTCGGGGGCATAGCGGACCTCGGCATAGACCACGCCGTCGGCCACCATGTCCTCCACGCACTCGCGCGCGACGCGGGTGATGGCCGGGCCGGTCTGCATCACGGCCACCGTGTGGTCGAACGTCTCGAGGTAGCGCACCAGGGAGCCGGAGTCGGCCGACTCGACGAACCACTGGGCCAGGCTCGCGGCATCGGGAGCGGGCAGCTCGTGCCCGCAGTCGGCCGCGAGGTCGATGACGGTCTGCGGTCGGAGGCCGCCGTCGAGGTGATCGTGAAGGAGGACCTTGGGTGCGCGGCGAACGTCGTCGCGGGTGGGCAGGGAGGTGGGCCGACCAGTGGGCTGAGGCATGTCCCTATCCTTCCAGCCATGCGCATATTCACCACGCTTGACGAGGTCGCCCAGTCCGCCGAGACGGAGATCGGCACCACCGACTGGCTGGTGGTCGACCAGGAGCGGATCAACCTGTTCGCCGACGCGACCGGTGACCACCAGTGGATCCATGTCGACGAGGAGCGTGCCAGGACCGGCCCCTTCGGCGCAACGATCGCCCACGGCTTCCTGACCCTGAGCCTGCTGCCGCTCTTCAACACCGAGTGCTTCGCCCTCGAGACTCCGGGCGCGCGACTCAACTACGGTCTGAACAAGGTGCGCTTCCCGCACCCGGTGCCGGTCGACTCGCGGCTGCGCTCGCACGTCTCGTTCGGAGCCGTCACCGATCTGCCCACGGGCAAGCAGCTCGTCATCAAGCACACCGTGGAGATCGACGGCATCGACAAGCCCGCCTGCGTCGCCGAGCTCGTGGTCCTGCTGCTCGCCGGCTGAGCGACACCTACCGCGAGAGCACTGCCTGCGCGAACACGCCGAGGATGTCCCCCGGCTGGGCAGCGAGGTAGGCAGCTCCGCCGGTGGCGTCGGCCATCTGCTCGAGCGCCCCCAGGTCCGCGTCCTCGCTGATCGCGATCCCGACGATGCGCACCGGACGATCGGGGTCTCGCAGCTCACCCAGTCGGCGCACGAGCTCCTCGAGGGCGATGGACCCGGGGTCCTCGTTCTCCCCGTCGGTCATGAGCACCACGGCGTTGGAGTAGTGCGGCCGATAGTCACGCAGGGCCTGCTGGTACGCCGCCAGGGCGGTGTCGTAGAGACCGGTGCCGCCTCCCGTCAGAGCGGGGAGCTCCTGCGCCCGGGCCCGCAGGGCGAAGCGTTGGGTCCGACCGAACCGGAGGTCGTCGAGGCGACGCATGGGCTCGAGGACCCGCCAGTCCTGGCCCGGCCCGCCCTTGTCGATCGAGAAGATCCACAGGCCGACCCGGGCGTGGTCGGGGAGGAACGACAACCCGATCCCGGCGGCGTCCGCCAACAGGCCCATCCGCGTGCCGCCGGACGCGTCGAAGTCCATCGACCCCGACGCGTCGACGACGGCCAGGATCGCCGAGGGCACGCTGAGCGTCCGCCACGACTGCACCGTGGCGGCGACGGTGCGGGCGGGTGGTGTGGGCAGGAAGGCCGAGACCGAGGCCCCCAGGGTGTCGTCGGGCGCCGCTGCGGGCCGTAGGCCGGCCTCTCGCAGGGCGTCGGCCCCTTCCTCACTGGCCAGGTAGCGGACCAGGTCGCGGGCGAGGGCGCCGGATCCGGGCGCCGCCCCCTGTCGCACGGCCATCGGGAAGTCCAGGACCGGGGCGCCGATGCTCGGCGTGAGGTCGCGCAGGTAGGGGGCGTTGATGCGGGCCTCGACCAGCTCCTGCTCAGTGCCCACCACGAGTCGTCTCGACGACCTCCGGGCCCAGAACATGCCCACGTCCGCGTCCAGTCCGCGCGACACGCGTTCGCCGTACGCCTGGGCGAACGGCACCACCATCTGGCGGGCCAGCGCCTTGTCGCGTCCGAGCTCCGCGGCCTCAGCCTGCGGAGCCACCACGGCCAGCGACCCGACCGTGGAGCTCAGCGGATCGGGCACCGACACCAGTCCCGACACCTCGGCTGCGCCCCACGACGCGAAGCGCGGTGCGGCCGGACCGCCCACGAGCAGCAGCGGCGTGCGCGCCACGCTCGGCGTCACCACTCGCAGCGCGGCCGGGCCGCCGAGGTAGGTCGGCGTCATCCAGAACCGGCTTTCGGCGATCCAGACGTCCGGCGGCCGCGCTCCGGTGGAGACGGCGAGCGCGATCTGGCTGGCCGTGCGGGTGTCAGGTGCGACGCGGGTGCACGCGGGGACGATCTCCTCGACAGCTCGCGTCACCACGCCCAGCATCGAGAGCGGCACCGCCAGCTGCACCGTGCGCTGTTGCTCGCAGCCGCGGGCGGCCGGCTCCGGGTCCGCCTCGTTGATCAGCAGGTAGGCAGCCCCACCGCCGAGCGCGACCCCGAGCAGGAGCAGGAGCACCAGCATGACCGGCCCCCTGATCCGGCCGTCGAGCGTTTCGCTGTGAACGTCCATGCCAAGCTCCCCCCAGAGATGCCAGGAGGCTAGGGCCGCCACGGCCCGTCACGTGAGGAAAGGGTCAGGCTTAGCCAGAGTTGGGGACTCGGCGACCCTGCGATCAGCTGATCCTGTCGATGATCAGGTCCCGGGGCGTGAACTCCCCGTCGCCGATGGCCCCATCGATGTCGTAGCCACCCTCGAGCGAGGCCAGTGCCCGGTCGAAGCGGTCGGGCTCGTCGGTGAGCAGGGTGAACAGCGGTTGTCCCTGGGTGACGGTGTCGCCGGGCCGGGCGTGCCACACGACACCTGCACCGTCCTGCACCGGGTCTTCCTTGCGGGCGCGCCCGGCACCCAGCCGCCATGCCGCCAGTCCGACCGCCATCGCGTCGAGGCGGGTCAGCGTGCCGCCGGCCGGCGCCGTGACGACGTGCGACTCCTTGGCGACGGGCAGCGTGGCATCCGGGTCGCCGCCCTGGGCACGGATCATGTCCTTCCAGGCGTCCATGGCCGAGCCGTCGGCGAGCTTGTCGGCGGGGTCGAGGTCAGTCACGCCGGCCCCGGCCAGCATCTCCCGGGCCAGCGCGAGGGTCAGCTCCACCACGTCGGCCGGACCGCCACCGGCCAGCACCTCCACGGACTCGACGACCTCGATCGCGTTGCCGGCCGTCAGGCCGAGCGGCGTGCTCATGTCGGTGAGCAGCGCCACCGTGTGCACACCGGCGTCCGTGCCGAGGTCGACCATCGTCCGGGCGAGCCGGCGCGCCTTCTCGGCGTCCTTCATGAAGGCCCCGGCGCCCACCTTGACGTCGAGCACGAGCGCGCCGGTGCCCTCGGCGATCTTCTTGGACATGATCGACGACGCGATCAGCGCGATGGCCTCGACGGTGCCCGTGACGTCGCGCAGGGCGTAGAGCTTCTTGTCGGCGGGCGCGAGTCCGTCCCCGGCGGCGCAGATGACCGCGCCGACGGACTCGAGCTGGGCGAACATCTCCTCGTTGGAGAGCGTGGCCCGCCAGCCGGGGATCGATTCGAGCTTGTCGAGCGTGCCGCCGGTGTGGCCCAGGCCTCGACCCGACAGCTGGGGTACGGCGACGCCACACGCCGCGACCAGCGGAGCCAACGGCAGGGTGATCTTGTCGCCGACCCCGCCGGTGGAGTGCTTGTCGGCCGTCGGCCGGGACAGGGACGAGAAGTCCATCCGCTCGCCGGACGCGATCATCGCGGCGGTCCAGCGGGCGATCTCGCGCGGCACCATCCCGTTGAGCAGGATCGCCATCGCCAGCGCCGACATCTGCTCGTCGGCGACGTCACCGCGGGTGTAGGCGTCAATCACCCAGTCGATCTGGCTGTCACTCAGCTCGCCCTTGTCGCGCTTGGTGCTGATCACCTCGACGGCGTCGTGGGTTGCCAACTCACACATCCTTCAGGTCGTCGGGGCCGAATGCCTGCGGCAGCATCTCGGCCATCGTGCGGACGCCCTCCGGCGTCTCGATGAGCAGGTCGGCGCCCCCGTGCTCCCACAGGAGCTGTCGGCAGCGACCGCAGGGCATGATCACCTCGGCGTTGCCGTTCACGCACACGAAGTGTGTCAGCCGGCCGCCACCGGAGGCGTGCAGGGCGGACACCAGCCCGCACTCGGCGCAGAGCGTCGCGCCGTACGCCGCGTTCTCGACGTTGCAGCCGACCAGCAGCCGCCCGTCGTCGGCCAGTGCGGCGGCACCGACAGGGAAGTGGGAGTAGGGGGCATAAGCGTGGCGCATGGCGGTGGTCGCCTCGCCACGAAGTTCGTTCCAGTCCATCGGACTCACTATGACGCATCTTGTTGCCATCAGGTCTCGAACCGGCACCGGATTCAGTGATTGCCTTCCCACACCGGACGACTTGCAGGCATCATTCAGTCGATATGCGGTCCCACTCCGGGGGCCGACTGAGTTTGGAGGCATCTGTGAGGAAGACGAACAAGGTCGTCGTTGGCGCCATCGTGGGGCTGATGGCCAGCGTGACCCTGGCCGCATGTGGCGACGCACCCAAGGACGAGCCCACCAGCAGCGGGAGCGAGCCGGCAGCGAGCGACTTCCAGCCCTGCATCGTCTCCGACGCCGGCGGCTTCGACGACAAGTCGTTCAACCAGCTGGGCTTCGAGGGCGCCACCCAGGCAGCCGACGAGCTGGGTGTCGAGCTGATCCCCGTTGAGTCCAACAGCGAGAACGACTACGCCCCCAACCTGGAGGCTCTCGTCGCCCAGGGTTGTGACGCCATCGTCACCGTCGGCTTCGCGCTGTCGGCGGCCACCGTGGAGTCGGCCAAGGCCAACCCCGACATCGAATACGTCCTCATCGACGACGCCGCGGACAACGACTTCGACGGCACCAAGGACGCGGACAACGTCAAGCCGCTGCTCTACAACACGGCTGAGGCCGCGTTCCTGGCCGGCTACGCCGCCGCCGACTACACCAAGACCGGCGTGATCGGCACCTACGGCGGGATGGAGTTCCCGACCGTCACGATCTTCATGGACGGCTTCAAGCAGGGCGCCGACTACTACGCCGAGACGAAGGGCAAGGACGTCAAGGTCGTCGGCTGGAACGGCAAGACCGGCTCCTTCACCGGTGGCTTCGAGGCCAACGAGGCGGCCACCAGCACGGCCCGCCGCATCCTCGACCAGGACGCCGACGTGGTCCTGCCGGTGGGTGGCCCGATCTACCAGGGTGCCCTGACCGCGATCGCCGACTCCGGCAAGGACGTCGCCATGATCGGCGTCGACGCCGACGTGTTCGAGACCGACCCGACCACCCAGGACGTCATCCTGACGTCGATCCTCAAGAACATGAAGGTCTCCACGTACGAGGCGCTCATGGCTGCGGGCGACGACACGTTCGACTTCGAGGCCTACGTCGGCACGCTGGAGAACGACGGCGTCGGCATCGCCCCGTTCCACAACTACGAGAGCAAGATCTCCGACACCCTCACCGCCGAGCTCGACGAGGTCAAGGCCGGCATCATCGACGGCTCCATCGAGGTCAAGTCCTACCTGGCTCCGTGAGCAGCCGAGTCTGAATAGCCCCACCACAAGGGGGAGGTCGACGGGTTCTCGTCGATCTCCCCCTTGTCATGTCCAAGCGCGCTGCCCGGGTGAATAGGATGCCGTCCCATGAAGCTTGTCCTGCGAAACATCACCAAGCGATTCGGGTCGTTGGTCGCCAATGACCGGATCTCGCTCAAGGTGTTGCCCGGTGAAGTGCACTGCCTGCTGGGTGAGAACGGCGCGGGCAAGTCCACGCTGATGAACGTGCTCTACGGCCTCTACCGGGCCGACGAGGGCGAGATCGTGCTGGACGACGTGGTCCAGCACTTCTCCGGTCCCGGCGATGCCATGGCGGCGGGCATCGGCATGGTGCACCAGCACTTCATGTTGATCCCCGTGTTCACCGTGACCGAGAACGTCATGCTCGGCAACGAGTCCACCGGCTTCGCCGGGACGCTCGACGCCGACGCCGCTCGCGAGCGGGTCCGGGAGATCTCCGCCCAGTTCGGCTTCCACGTCGACCCTGACGCGCTCGTCGAGAATCTGCCGGTCGGCGTCCAGCAGCGGGTCGAGATCATCAAGGCCCTCTCGCGCGACGCGCAGGTGCTGGTCTTCGACGAGCCGACCGCGGTGCTCACGCCCCAGGAGACCGACGAGCTGATGGAGATCATGCGCCAGCTCAAGGAGGCGGGGAAGGCGATCGTCTTCATCACCCACAAGCTCCGCGAGGTGCGCGCGATCGCCGACCGGATCACCGTGATCCGCCGCGGCGCGGTCGTCGGCGAGGCCGACCCCACGGCCACCAACGCCGAGCTCGCGTCGCTGATGGTGGGCCGCCCGGTCGAGCTGACGGTCCACAAGGACGCCCCCACCCTCGGTGCCGAGGCGCTGGTGGTCCGCGACCTGCGCGTGGTCGATGCCCACGGCCAGGTCCACCTCGACGGCATCACCTTCACCATCCGGGCCGGCGAGGTGCTCGCCGTGGCCGGCGTCCAGGGCAACGGCCAGACCGAGCTCACCGAGGCGCTCCTCGGTCTCCAGGACCACGTGGAGGGCTCGATCACGCTCGACGGCGAGCAGCTCGTCGGCAGGTCCGTGCGACACATCCTCGACGCCGGCGTCGGGTTCATCCCCGAGGACCGTCAAGAGGACGGACTGGTCGGCGGCTTCTCCATCGCCGAGAACCTCATGCTCAACCGCAGCTTCCGCTCACCCTTCGTCAGGCGTGGCTCGCTCCACCGGGACGTCCTGGAGAAGTTCGCCCGGGAGAAGCTCGAGGAGTACGACGTCCGCGCCCCCGACATCTACACACCTGCGGGCAAGCTGTCCGGTGGCAACCAGCAGAAGGTCGTGGTCGCCCGCGAGCTCTCGCGAGAGCTGCGCCTGCTCGTGGCCGCCCAGCCGACCCGCGGTGTCGACGTCGGCTCGATCGAGTTCATCCACAAGCAGATCGTCGCCACCCGTGACCGCGGGATTCCGGTGCTGGTCGTGTCCACCGAGCTCGACGAGGTCGTCGCCCTCGCCGATCGGATCATGGTGCTCTACCGCGGGCAGGTGATCGGCATCGTGCCCGGCACCACGCCACGCGAGACACTCGGACTGATGATGACCGGCGAGCGCCCGAAGGATGTGGTCGCGTGAGCGGCACCGAGACCCCCCGCCCCGCCCCCGACGCCGAGGCCCACGCGGACCAGGACGAGTCGCCCCGGGCCGCAGGACCCGGGGGCGCGAGTCGTTCGGAGTCCGTGCTGCGCGAGATCGCCTCGGGCAACGCCCTGGCCGGCGTCCTCGCCGTGGTCCTCGCCGTCGTCGTCGGCTCGCTGATGATCGCGCTCACCGACGAGGAGGTCCGCGCCTCCGCCTCCTATGTCTTCGCCCGGCCCGGCGACCTCTTCCAGGCCACCTGGAACGCGGTCTGGGGTGCCTACACCGCGTTGTTCCGGGGAGCGGTCTACAACGACCGGGTCGATGACTTCGCCACCCAGATCCGCCCGCTCACCGAGACCCTGAAGTTCGCCGGACCCTTGATCGCGGCCGGGCTCGGCGTCGGG
>NZ_JANPEO010000613.1:0-4324 GCF_031422975.1 Nocardioides sp.
GTGCCGCATCTACGACGCGCGCCTCACCGATCCCTACACGGGTCGGCGGCTCACGTGGCGCAGCGACGGCTACTACATCTCGATCGACCACGTCTACCCGCTCGCCGAGGCATGGCACGGCGGCGCCTGGTCGTGGACCCAGCGCCGCCGCATCGCGTTCGCCAACGACGTACGCCGCGAGCTGCTGGCCGTCTCCGCCGGCGCGAACGACGCCAAGCAGGCGTCGAGCCCGTCGCAGTGGCTGCCGCCTCGGCGGCGCTTCCACTGCACCTATGTGCGCAAGTACCTGCGCGTGGCCGTGGCCTGGGACCTCCCGATCACCGACGCCGACGAGTCGACGATCCGCGGCCTCGGCTGCTGACGCAGCCGGCGACACGGCCGCTGCGTCAGTCGTCGTCCCAGTCGCGGCGCGGACCGGTGGCGGCGTCCTGCTCGGCCTCGGACATCCGGGCGGAGACCACCAGCGACGCCACGGCCGTGATGGCGAGGGTGCCGATGATCACCACCAGGGAGAGCCAGATCGGGATCTCCGGCGCCCAGTCGAAGTGCTGACCACCGTTGATGAAGGACAGCTCGTTCTCGTGCATCGCGTGCAGGATCAGCTTGACCCCGATGAAGGCGAGCAGGAACGCGAGGCCGTACGACAGGTAGATCAGGCGCTGCAACAGGCCACCGATGAGGAAGTAGAGCTGGCGCAGCCCCATGAGCGCGAAGATGTTCGCGGTGAAGACGAGGTAGGGGTCGCGGGTGAGGCCGTAGATGGCCGGGATCGAGTCGAGCGCGAAGAGGAGGTCCGTCGTGCCGAGGGTGAGCACCACGAGGAACATCGGCGTGATGACGCGCTTGCCGTTCTCGATGCTGAAGAGCTTGGTGCCGTTCCACTCCTTGGTGGCTGGCAGGTGGCTCTCGGCGAACTTCACGAGCTTGTTCTCCTCGTACTCGTCCTCGTCCTCGCCGCCCTCCTTGGCCAGCTTGACGGCGGTGTAGACGAGGAAGAGACCGAAGATGTAGAAGACCCAGCTGTACTCGTTGATCGCGGCCGCGCCGATCACGATGAAGATCGCGCGCATGACCAGCGCCAGCACGATGCCGATCATCAGCGCCGTCTGCTGGTACTTCCGGGGTACGGCGAAGCTGTTCATGATGATGATGAAGATGAACAGGTTGTCGACCGAGAGGCTGTACTCGGTCAGCCAGCCGGCGAAGAACTCAGCACCCGGGTTGGGTGAGAGCTCGTGCGGCTGGGCGAAGATCAGCAGGGCGACTCCGAAGACGACGGCCAGGCCGATGAAGAACGCCAGGTGCCGCGAGACCTCGCGCATGGTGGGCTCGTGGGGGCGGCGGGCGATGACGAGCAGGTCGAGCATCAAGACGCCGACGGTGACGACCAGGGTGATCGCCCAGACGGTGGGTGAGGCGACCGAATCGCCGAGCAGTGAGTTCACGTGTTGCTTCTCCTCCGGAGCGGACCAGGACTGTGCGAGCAGGCGGCTGCGCGCACGTGCGTACTCTCCGGAGGTCTCTTCCGCTCGCGGCTTCTGCTGCTGACGCGAACCGATGGCACCGGGTGCGGGCTCGCGCCCTGCGCCGTACTGACGACACCATCACGGGGGAATACTCCCCTCCTGAGCCGTCAGTCTGTCACGACCCCGCTCGTCGCAGCGAACTCGCAGCAGGACCGGCGGGGTCAGCGACCGCCGAACGCGACTCCGAGCTCGGCCAGTCGGGCAGCGCCACCGTCGATCGCGGTCAGCACCCACGCACCGTCGGGCGTCAGGGTGAAGGTGTGCTCGAAGTGCGCTGCCATGGAGCCGTCGCTCGTGGCGACGGTCCAGTCGTCCTCGAGGAGATCGGTCTCCTTGCTGCCGAGCGTCACCATCGGCTCGACCGCGAGGGCGAGCCCTTCGACCAACGTGGGGCCGCGGCCCGGGCGGCCGTAGTTGGGGACGTTGGGAGCCATGTGCATCTCGGTGCCGATGCCGTGACCGGTGTAGTCCTCGAGGATGCCGTAGGGGCCCTGGCTGCGGACGTGCTGCTCCACCGCGTGCGAGATGTCGGTGACCCGCCCGCCGAGGCGGGCAGCCGCCAGACCGTGCCACAGGGCTTCCTCGGTGACCCTCATCAGCTCGATGACCTCGGGGGCGACCTCGCCGATCGCGACCGTGATCGCGGCGTCGCCGTGCCAGCCGTCGACGATCGCACCGCAGTCGATCGACACGATGTCGCCGTCACCGAGCACGCGTTCGCCGGGGATGCCGTGCACGACCTCGTCGTTGACCGAGGCGCAGATCGTGGCCGGGAACGGTGGGTGGCTGTAGCCCTTGAACGACGGCACGCCGCCGTGGTCGCGGATGTTCGCCTCCGCAAGCGCGTCCAGCTCGCCGGTCGTCACGCCGGGTCGAGCCGACGCGCGCAGCAGCTCGAGCGTCTGGCCGACCAGAAGCCCGGCGATCCGCATCTTGTCGATCTGGCCCCGGGTCTTGATCTCCAGGCCCCGGTTGGCGAACACCACGAGTTCGGTCAGCTCTGGGGTACGACGTCGAGCGCGTCGAAGATGCGCTGGGTGACCTGGTCGACCTCGCCGAGGCCGTCGACCTCGATGATCAGGCCACGGTCGCGGTAGACCTCGATCAACGGCGCGGTCTCGTCGGCGTAGATCTCCTGGCGACGCCGGATGACCTCGGCTGTGTCGTCGGCCCGACCTTCGGTCTGCGCGCGCTGCAGGAGACGCTCGACGACCTCGTCCTGGTCGACGGTGAGCACGACGACGGCGTCGAGGGCGTGACCGGTGTGCTTGATCATCCCGTCGAGCTCTTCGACCTGCGCGAGCGTGCGGGGGTATCCGTCGAGCATGAAGCCGGGCTCGGCGTCGGGCTCCTCGATGCGGTTGCGCACCATCCGGTTGGTGACGTCGTCGGGGACGTACTCCCCCGCGTCCATGTAGCGCTTGGCCTCGACGCCGAGCTCGGAGCCGCTCGTGACGTTGGCGCGGAAGATGTCGCCGGTGGAGATCGCCGGGATGCCGAAGTGGTCGGCGATGAACTTCGCCTGGGTGCCCTTGCCCGCGCCGGGCGGGCCCATCATGATGAGTCTCATTTACCGCAGGAACCCTTCGTAGTTGCGCTGCTGGAGCTGGCTCTCGATCTGCTTCACGGTGTCGAGCGCAACGCCGACCATGATCAGGATCGAGGTGCCGCCGAAGGGGAAGTTCTGGTCGGCGTTGATCACCGCGAAGGCGATCAGCGGGACCAGCGAGATGAGACCGAGGTAGAGCGCTCCGGGGAACGTGATGCGGGACAAGACGTAGGCCAGGTAGTCCTCGGTCGGCCTGCCCGCCCGGATCCCGGGGATGAAGCCGCCGTACTTCTTCATGTTGTCCGCGACCTCTTCAGGGTTGAAGGTGATCGAGACGTAGAAGTACGTGAAGAAGATGATCAGCAGGAAGTACACCGCCATGTAGAGGGGGTGGTCGCCCCCCACGAGGTACTTGTTGAGCCACGACAGCACGGGTGACTGGCTGGACTGGTTGAACTGCACCGCCATCGCCGGCAGGTAGAGCAGCGACGAGGCGAAGATGACGGGGATGATGCCGGCCTGGTTGACCTTGAGCGGGATGTAGGTCGAGGAGCCGCCGAACATCTTGCGACCGACCATGCGTCGGGCGTACTGCACGGGGATGCGGCGCTGCGCCTGCTCGATGAAGATGACGGCCGCGACCAGGACGAGGCCGATCACCATCACGATGCCGAACACCCACCAGCCCTGCGACGTCTGGACGGCCCACAGCGACGACGGGAAGGTTGCGACGACCTGGGTGAAGATCAGGATCGACATGCCGTTGCCGATGCCGCGGTCGGTGATGAGCTCGCCGAGCCACATGATGACCGCCGTGCCGGCGGTCATGGTGATGACCATCGTCAGGAAGGTCGAGGTGTTGTCGCTGTGGAGCAGGTCGCGGTCACAGCCCTGGAGCAGGCTGCCGGAGCGAGCCAGCGCCACGATCCCGGTGGCCTGCAGCAACGCGAGGCCGAGCGTCAGGTAGCGGGTGTACTGGGTGATCTTGATCTGGCCGGACTGGCCCTCCTTCTTCAGCGCTTCGAGCCGCGGGATGACCACGACGAGCAGCTGCAAGATGATGGAGGCCGTGATGTACGGCATGATCCCCAGCGCGAAGATCGTGAGCTGCAGCAGCGCACCGCCGGAGAACAGGTTGACGAGCTGGTAGAGCCCGTTGGACTGGACGTCGTTGAGGCACGCCTGCACGTTCGCCACATGGACACCGGGCGTCGGCACCTGGGATCCGAGCCGGAAGATCATCACGATC
>NZ_JANPEO010000614.1:0-9307 GCF_031422975.1 Nocardioides sp.
GTCGAGCGCGACCCCACCGGTCACCAAGTAGCGACGACCCAGGATGCCTTTCTCGGCCGCGCCGCCACCGATGCCGGCGACGTCGCCCGCGAGGTCCGGGAACTCGGCGGCGGTGCTCCAACCGACGATGACCGGCCGGTCCGTGCCGATCGGGACGTACTGCGCCGTGAAGGGACGCCTGTCCGTGCTTCCGTCGTCTTCGAAGACCAGCCCCGTCGCGGCCGACGTCCGAGCGATGGCCCGCTCGATGAGCTGGCTGCCGCCGGCCGGCTCGTTGGTGGTATTCACCCGGTAGCGGATCGGCTCGCACGGGTCCCAGCCGACCGGCTCGTCGGTGCCCTGCTGCGTCATGGTGAACGCGAAGACGCCGCCGCGGTCCTCGATCGGCGGGGCGGGCAGCGCGCGTTCGGAGCCGAGGCCGACCATGCGGCGTACGGACTCCATCGGGCTCGACGGGAGCAACAACACCACCATCGTGACGAGCACGGTCGTCGCCGCGATGGCGATCGCCGTGGAGAAGCTGAGGCGGGTGCGGCGCTGCTCGTAGGGCGAGAGGGGACGGTCGGGCACGGGAGCATTCTGGATCAGCGTGCCGGTGGCCGTGGGCGGAACTGACCACTTCGCGTCCGCGCGGACGGCTGCGTTGTCCACAGGCGGGAACTGGATCGTTTGGGCGGGCAGGCACCCGGGGAATGAGCACGCGGACAACCCCAGGAGGTCCCGTGCACGAGAACGTCTTCCTCGGTCGCATCGAGGTGCGACCGCCGCTCAACGAGGCTGAGCGCGACTACCTGTTCGACCTTGCCGAGTCGAACTCGACCTTGCGCGGCACCCCGACCGGCCGTGGTGACAGCAGCGTGCCGTTCGCCCACCTGGCGTGGGAGTCGTGTGCGGCCGGCTGCTGTCTGACGTGGACGGGCCGGGAGTGGACCCGCAACATGCTGTCCTCGCTGCGCTTCCTCGTCGAGCACCTGCTCAGGCCGGGCGCGAAGGCATCCGCCCACCGACGCTTCGCGGACTTCACCTGCGACCACGTCCTCGACGGCGTCGTGATGGGGCGCAGGTACGACGACGAGGTGCTCTTCGTGGTCGAGGTGAGCGGCAACCGCGTCAGCGGCCGGGCGCTCAAGACTGCGTGCGACCACACTGGCGACGCGCCACAGCAGCCAGGTCGGTCGCGGCCACGGCCGGCCAACGTGATCGAGTTCCGCCCGCGCCGGGCGTGAGTCGGTCGGCGCGGACGGGACGGGGTCCGAGCGACGTCGGGCCGTCTCAGTCGAGCACGCTGAGATCGGGAGGCACGTCGACCGAGTGCTCACGCAGGACGTCGAGGGGCACGACGTCCAGGGCACGCTCCGACGTGGCCGCGAGGACGACGGGTGCGGCCAGTCCTGCGTCATACGCCTGCAGCCAGCGGGCCGCCACGACGCACCAGCGATCACCGGGCACGAGGCCGGGGAAGTTCCACTGGGGGTGCGGCGTCGAGAGGTCGTTGCCGACCGAGCGCTGGTGGGCGAGGAACTCCTCGGTCATCACGGCGCAGATCGCATGCAGCCCAGCGTCGTGCGGGCCGACGGTGCACGTGCCGTCACGGTGGAACCCGGTCATCGGGTCGGTCCCGCAGGATTCCAACTCTCCGCCCAGGACGTTGCGCTCGCTCATGTGGCGATCATCCGCCCACCAGGCGTCGCAGGGCGAGCCTGGCGAGTGGGGAGTAGGCGAGGACGGCCAGCCGCGGAGCGTGCACGTCGGCCCAGGCGCAGGACCCCGTCGCCGTCTCGTCCACGCCGTGGTCGAGGACCACGGACAGCGGACCGATGCCGACCCGCCAGGTCCAGCGCCGCGCGGACTCATCGACCGACACGATCCGGAACGGCACCCGGACCAGGAGCGGGCCGTGCACGACACCCCGATCGCCCTCCTCGATCGGGTCGGTGATCTCGTGGACGGCGCGGATCTGCGGCGCCCACGTCGGCCAGGCCGAGGGGTTCAGGTAGTCGGCCCAGACCTGGTCGACCTGTCTGAGTCCGCTCGCCTCGATCCGCATGAGGGCATCGTGCCACCGCACAGCGGGCCAGGGACGCCCCCACCCGGGGTCCGCGAGCGCGACATCAGTGCCATGATGCGTCCATGACCATCCGGCCGGGCACGATCGTGACGTGGGAATCGGGCACGTCGTCGGCTGAGGGCACGGTCATGCAGGTCCGCCACGACACGGTGACGCGCACGACGAAGGGGTCACAGGTCACCCGCAAGGGCAGCCCCGACGACCCCGTCTATGTCATCGAGCAGGAGGACAGCACCACGGTCCTCAAGCTGAGCAGCGAGGTCGAGCGCGCCTGAGTCGTGGGTTAGCGTGGGCATCGATGTCCGACGACTATTGCGACCTGTGTGACCTGCCCCTGTCGACGTGTGTGCACGGGATGCCCCCTGCACCCCCGTCCCCGCCGGCCCCGGCCAAGGTGGCCCGGGTGAGGGCGCCACGCGCTCCGAAGGCAGCGGCACCCGTCGTACCGGCGCGACGAGCGCCCCGCAGGTGGACGCCGCCGGAGGACTTCGCCCCGCACATCATCGGCGTGCTCGAGGCGGCCGGTGGCGTCCTCGACGGCGACGACGTCTTCACGGCGCTGGAGTCGCGCCTCGCCGACGAACTGCTCGACGGGGACCGTCAGTTGACTCCCGAGGGCGAGCTGCGGTGGAGGTACGCCGCACGCCGAGCCCGGCAGTCGATGATCCAGGACGGTGTGATGCGCAAGGGCGCTCCGGGCGTCTGGTCGTTGGCCTGACACGCCCCTGATCGTCGTCCAAACGCACCTCGGGACTCGTCCGCAGCGATGGTCTAGATAACTAGTACGACCTAGTTCTCTGATTCCGCCCCGCGCAGGGGCTGCTGTTCTCTATCTTGAGTTTTGCCCTGTTCGGGGCAGCCGTCCTCGGTCGGCGCGTAGAGGAAAGTCATGGGGTTCACATGAGCGACCAGAGCCCGTCCAGGGGACGCGACTCCCGACTCGCCGTCTCCGGTTGGCCGCTGAGGCGCAAGGTTGCGCTCGCGCTGGCGATCCCGCTGCTCCTCGCGGCCGCCTTCGGTGGTCTCCGCGTCACCAACGACCTCGAGCAGTCGAACAACGCCAACGCCAGTGCCCAGCAGGTCACCGTGCTCGAACCGGCGATCGGCTACCTCACAGCGGCCGAGAAGGGCATGGTGGCGGCCCAGTCCTCCGTCGGCACCAGCCAGGCCGCCCTCGACGATGCAGTGATCGAGCTCAAGGCCGCCGCCGACGAGCTCGAGAAGACGCGCGACACTGCCGTCCTCACGTTCGAGCAGCGCCGGCAGGTCGACGTCATCCTCGACCTCAGCCGGGCCCTGCGCGAGGAGGCGACCGGCCCGGTCAGCCCGGGCACCTGGATCGCCCAGCTCAGGCAGATGCAGTCGGGCGTCACCACGCTGATCACCTCGATCATCAACGAGCAGCTCACCCCCGAGCCTCGCCTCGAGCTCCTCTCCCAGACGCTGAGTGGACGGTTCGCACTCGCTCAGCAGCAGGCGCTGGCGGCGAGCGAGCGCACCGGTCGCACCGTGGAGATCGCCCTGTATGCCGAGTTCGGTGCCGAGAGCGTTGCCCTCGACCGCCTGGCGGGCCAGAGCGGCGTCGCCGACTCCTCCATCCAGACGCTGCGCATCAACAACGGTGAGCGCGCCAGTGACGCCGGCACCGGTGGTGTCGTCCTTGGCGGCGCCGATGCCTACGACGAATACGACAACATCCAGGCCTCGCTGATCGACGCCGTCGACAAGGAGCTCGCCGACACCGCGGCCGGCGCCGAGAGCAGCGCACTGCTCAACGCCCTGCTGACCCTGGTCGCCCTGGCCGCGGCCATCGCGCTCGCGCTCCTGATCTCCCGCACCCTGGTCAACCCGATCCGCCGGGTCCGTGAGGGCGCTCTCCAGGTCGCGCAGATCGACCTGCCCGCAGCGGTCGACAGGATCCGGTCCGGCTCGGACCCCGGCCCGATCAAGCGGATCGACGTCACTACGCATGAGGAGGTCGGCCAGCTCGCGCGAGCGGTCGACGACCTCCACCAGCAGGCCGTCACCCTGGCCTCCGGGGAAGCCAGGCTGCGAAGCCAGGTCGGCGAGATGTTCGTGACGCTCTCGCGCCGCAACACCACCCTGATCAACCAGCAGCTCAACCTCATCGAGGCGCTGGAGCGCGACGAAGAGGACCCCAAGCGCCTCGAGAGCCTGTTCCGTCTCGACCACCTCGCGGCCCGCATGCGTCGTACTGCGGACTCGCTTCTCATCCTCGCCGATGCGCCGACGCGCTCGGCCGGCTGGGAGAGCGTCTCCATCGGCGAGACCTTGCAGGCCGCGACGGCCGGTGTGACCGACTACCAGCGCGTGCGCGTCGAGTCCGACCTGCCGATCCTGGTCAACGAGTCCGCCGCCGGCGACCTCGTGCACCTGCTCACCGAGCTCGTCGACAACTCGCTGTCCTACTCCTCGCCGCACACCACCGTGGTGCTGGACTCGGTGGAGAGCGCCAACGGCGTGACCATCACCATCGCCGACGCCGGCCTCGGCATCCCGGTCGACGAGCTCAAGCAGATCAACGAGAACCTGCGCACGGGCGTCGAGGTCACCCCCGACACCGCTCGACGCATGGGGCTGTTCGTGGTCAGCCGGCTCGCGCAGCGTCACGGCATCAGCGTGACCCTCAAGGCCAACAGTGGCGACGGGACGACGGCCCAGGTACTCGTCCCCAACGCGATCCTGCCCGCGCGCGCTCACATCGACCCGGTCCCGGTCGAGGAGGAGGCGTCGCCGGAGCAGGTCGCGGCTGTCGATGTCGAGGCCGCGCTCGTGCCGGCAGAGGCGCGGATCAACGACTCCGACTCCGACTCCGACGACTCCGACCTGACGCCGCCGGCGCCGTTCCCGGCCCGTGGCTCCTGGGAGCCGAACTACGACGAGTCCGATCCGCTCGGCATCGGCGACACCCACCTGCGTCCGGTCAACCAGGGACTGCCCACCCGGGAGCGTGGCGCGACCCTGCCCCAGCTCAGCTCGGCCGGTGTCCTGCTGCCGAAGACCGACGCCGACGGCAACGTTGAGCCTGAGGCACCGCGCGAGTTGAAGCGCGCGACCGGTGCCCTGCCCTTGCGGTCCAAGCGCGACCTCGCGTTGGTGACGCCCACGGTCTCGGCGGTGCCGGACCTGCCCGAGGAGACCGAGGACTCCGAGGTCGCCGAGGACACGAGCGACGACGCCATCGACAGTGCAACTGCACCGGACGAGCCGACTGCTGCCGTCGAGGCTGACGGGGCCGTCGAGGCTGAAGAGGCTGACGAGATCCACGGGGCCGTCGAGTCGCCCGAGCCCGAGGCCGCGGAGTCGCCCGAGGAGCACATCGCGGCCCTGATGGCCAAGATCCGCCCCCAGCGTGGCCGGCTCCCGATCCCGGACTACGACGAGGTCGATCACGCTGCGATCTTGCAGATGCCGTCGCGCGAACGAGCTTCGCTCGCACCCGACCCGCTGAGCGACCCGCTGCCAGCCGCGTCGGACGCGAAGTCCCTCGAGGATGTCGCCTTCGCCGAGGTGGTTTCGAAGGAGCCGACCGCCACCGAGCCGACCGCCTCCGAGTCGACCCCGGACGAGCCGACCCCCGACGAGCCGACCCCCGACGAGCCGACCTGGGAGGAGGAGACCCCGGACGAGCCGACCTCGGGCGAGACCAGCCTCACCCTCGATGAGCTCTTCGCACCCTTCGAGGAGTCCTGGGCCGACGACACCACCGAGGCACCCGCTGCCAACCTGGTCTCCGAGTCCTTCTTCGACACCCGGGCCGAAGAGCGCGACGAACCCTCCCTCGAGCCGAGCTACGAGCCGAACTACGCCTGGCCGGCAGCCGAATCGATCCCAGCACAGGCTGCTGAGGCCCTCGCCGAACCCGAACACGAACCCGAGATCGCCCAAGCGGTCAACGGATCCTCGAAGTCCTCGTGGCTCAGCACCGACGAGCAGGACCGCGCGTGGACCTCCACCGAGGTCGAGGCTGGTTGGCAGCGTGCCGACACGGTCGCAGAGACCCATGATGAGTCAACCAGCGATTCCGGGCTCCCGGTCCGCCGTCCGGGTGCACGCCTCGTTCCGGGCAGCGTGACCAAGCCCGTGGGGGTCGCCGGCCGTGACCCCGAAGCCATCCGAGCCCGACTTACCGCACACAAGGCTGGCGTCCGACGTGGACGTACCGCCGCCGTGGCTTTCGACGACCAGTAAGAAGGTAGAAGAGAAATGACCGAGTCCCAAGGCGTCTCCGCCACCGACAACAACCTCAACTGGCTGGTGTCCCGATTCGTCGAGGAGGTCACCGACGCCGCACACGCAATCCTGGTGTCGGCGGACGGCCTCCTGATGGCGGAGAGCCAGAGCATCCCCGGTGAGCGCGCCGAGCAGGTGGCGGCCGTGTCATCGGGTCTCGCCAGCCTGGCCGTCGGTGCTGCCCGCCTCTTCGACGGCGGCGCGGTGCTCCAGACCGTCGTGGAGATGGAGCACGGCTACCTCATGCTCATGAGCGTGGGTGACGGCTCCAACCTCACGGTCCTGACCGAGGAGGATGCCGACATCGGCCAGGTCGGTTACGAGATGGCGCTGCTCGTCGAGCGCGTCGGACAGACCGTCCAGGCCGAGGCCCGCGTCAGCTCGACGAGCTGAGGCGTGACAGGTCGTGGCACCAGTTGAGTCGAACGGTGCGGACGAAGAGGTCGCCCGACCTCGCTTCGTCCGGCCGTACACCATCACCTCGGGGCGGACCCACGCAACTGTGGACCTGCCCCTGGAGGCGACCTTGCGGCTGGATGCCGCCAAGGCCCGCGCCAGTGTGAGCAGTGCCGCGCTCGCGGTGCTCGAGGTGTGTGACCGACGCTCCGTCGCTGAATGCGCGGCCCTCGTCAAGATGCCCATAGGCGTCGTACGCGTCCTGCTCAGCGACCTCGTTGAACATGGCTTCGTCCGCGTGCAAGCAACCATCACCGAGAACTCGTCCAAAGACGAGCGGATCGAGCTCATCGAAAGGACCCTTCGTGGACTCCGCACGTACTAGCCCCTCGCGTAAGGCTGCGTCGACCAAGATCGTCATCGCAGGCGGCTTCGGCGTCGGCAAGACAACTCTGGTCGGCGCGGTGTCGGAGATTCAGCCGTTGCGCACCGAAGCCCTCGTCACCAACGAGTCAGAGGGCGTCGACAACCTGGACGCCGTGCCGTCCAAGGCGACCACCACCGTGGCCATGGACTTCGGTCGCCTGACGCTGGGCGAGGACCTGATCCTCTACCTGTTCGGCACTCCCGGCCAGCGTCGCTTCTGGTTCATGTGGGACGACCTGTGTCTCGGCGCCATCGGCGCCATCGTCATCGTGGACACCGCGCGACTCGACGAGTCGTTCTCGCCGCTCGACTACTTCGAGGCCAAGGGGCTGCCGTTCATCGTGGCGGTCAACCAGTTCGACGGCCTTGAGAAGTACACCCTCGAGCAGGTCCAGGCAGCGCTCGCGTTGCCGCCTGAGGTGCCGATCATCTCCGTCGACGCCCGCGACCGCGATTCCGCCAAGGCCGCGCTCATCCGCGTGACCGAGTACGCCCTCGAGCACCTCACCCGGACCTTGGCAGGTGCCAGCTGATGCGCACTTCTCGTCCGCCGTTGACGCGGGTCGCCATCGTCGTGCTGGCCCTGCTCGGGCTCGCCGCGTGCGGGTCGGCCGAGGGCTCGACCGCCAGCACCGCTCCCGACCCGAGCCTGATCAGGGAAAGCACGCTGACGGTGTGCACGTCGTATCCCTACGAGCCGTTCGAGTTCGAGGAGGACGGCAAGGTGGTCGGCTTCGACATCGACCTCGTCGGAGAGGTTGCCAAGGAGCTCGGGGTCGAGGTGGCCTACGTCAACGAGGACTTCGACGCCATCGCTTCGGGCGAGCTGCTCAACGCCAACTACTGTGACATCGGCGTCGCCGCCGTCTCGATCGACGGCGACCGGGCCCGGGTCGTCGACTTCTCCAGCCCCTACTTCAACGCCGCGCAGGTGATGGTCGTGCAGAAGGGTGGCGGGATCGGCGACCTGAGCGACCTCGGTGGCGGGCGCGTCGCCGTACAGGAAGGCACGACCGGCGAGACCTATGCGCTGGACCACGCCCCGACCACCACCCAGATCGTGAAGTTCAAGAACGTCGAGGACGTCGACTCGGCGCTCAGCGGCGGCACCGTCGATGCTGGTATCTACGACAACAACATCGTCGGTGACGCCATCAAGAGGCACCCGACCTTCGAGGTCGTCGCCGAGTTCGACACCGGCGAGCAGTACGGCATGGCGGTGAAGAAGGACGGCGACGTGGATCTGCTGCGCGTCGTCAACGAGGTGCTCTCCCACATCCAGAAGAGCGGCCGCTACGACAGGATCTACCACAAGTGGTTCGGCAGGGCGAAGGCCGAGAAGTAGCCTTCACCCGCTGACCCGAGATCGGCCCGTCGCCTCGTGCGGCGGGCCGATGTGCATTCTCGCCCGTCAGCGGTAGACCAGGACGAGGCCCGTGGCCGAGGGAATCAGGCCGACGAGCAGCCAGGGCGTGAACGGCCTCTTGCCGTGGATCAGGAACGCCACGGCGATCGCGATCACGCCGAACGCGCCGGCGATCAGAATCAGGCCGACCCGGGCGCCCGGGCGGGGGTCGTCGATGAACAAGGCGGCGAGGATCAGGCCCATCACGAGGTGGAAGATCGTGGTCACCGCCAATGCCGACATCACCCAGCGCTGCACCCGGGTGAGGTTCTTGTTCTCCGAGGCATGATCGCGCACCGGGCGGGGCGCGTTGGGGTCCATCAGGTGGCGGCGGCGGGGCTGTGCCGGCTCGGTCATGTCACGTCTCTCGGGTCAGGGGACGAGCCAACCCTAGTAAGGGTGTCGAATCAGCCGTCGGGCGAATTCAACTTCTCCAGGCGCGCGGTGAGCTTGTCCACGCGGTGGGCGTTGCCCGTCAGGTCGACGTACTGCTGGCCGAAGATCGCGAGCAGGGCGTCGTCGAGGCGGCGCACCGCGCCCGCCGGATAGCGGTAGCCCATGCGCCGGATGATGGCGTCCGCATCGACCGAGGTGAGCAGACCCGCGAGCTCGTCGAGCGAGGTGATGCCGAGCTCGAGGAGCAGGCCGCCGATCCAGCCGTAGTGGTCGGTGTGCGACCAGCCGGCGTCACTGTAGTGCCCGGCGAGGAAGGTGGCGAGGTCCTGGCCGACGATGTGGTCGGCCTCCGGCTCGGCCGT
>NZ_JANPEO010000615.1:0-4511 GCF_031422975.1 Nocardioides sp.
GCTCGCGCGGGATCGGCAGGTCGACCTGACCCCCGGCGGTGATCATCGTGCCCGTGGCGGGCAGGGCGCTGGGTGCGACGGTCTCGAGACCGCCCTTGTTGTCCGGGTGGGCGATCCGCCCGACGTGCATCAGCTGGGCGACGAGGTGACCGCCACCGGCGTGCACGGCGTCGGCGACCTTGCTCCAGCCGGCCAACTGCTCGGCGCTGTGGAAGCCCGGCGTGTCGAGGTAGCCCTGGCCGACCGCGCTGGGCTGCGACCCCTCGGTGATGATCAGACCGGCACTGGCGCGCTGGCCGTAGTACTCGGCATTCAGGTCATCGGGAACGGTGCCCTTGGCGCGGTTGCGGGTCAGGGGCGCCATCACGAAGCGCTGCGGCAGCTTCCAGCCGCCGACGGTGATCGGTTCGAATGCCTTGGACACAGTGTTGACCTCTTCCTCGAAGACGTGGCGATCGTTCATCAAGGCCAAGGAGCGAGCCGGCGTGGTCATTCCCGGTGTGACTCGGGTCTCGGGGCGATCAGGTCGAATATCGACCGCGGTGGACCACGTCCGTACGCCGCCGACGGTGGGCCGGTGAGCCGGGACTGCCCGTGTCGGCCGTGCGGTGACCGACCGTGACCGCGCCGATCGGCTTGAGGGTGTCGGGGACGCCGAACTCCGCGCGGAAGGCGTCGATCCGCGCGCCCGGAACGCCGAAGAAGCACGCGCCGAGGCCTTCGTCGACGGCCGTCTGGAGGATCAGCAGCGACGCCATCGCGGCGTCCATGTGCCAGTAGGGGACCGGCCAGTCGGGGGTGTGCTTGTCGGACTCCTGGTAGCGGACGATGTACGCGCCCTTGTCCGACATCGGCACGATCACGACCGGGGCCGTGCGCATCCCGTCGAGCCAGCGATTGGATGTGCCAGCGTCCACGGACGTCGCTTCCCAGAACCGCTCCACATCGGCCGGGGTGTCGAGGACGAGGAACGCCCAGCCCTGGGTGAAGCCGGCATTCGGCGCGCGGACCGCGTTGTCGAGCATGCGGTCCACGACCGCGGGGTCGACCGGCCGGTCGGCGTAGCGACGAACCATCCGCCGGCGGCGTACGACCTCTTGGAACTCCACGGCGCAACTGTGGCACGCTCCGGGGATGGGTGAACCGAACGCGGACCGGGTGTCCGCCGGCGAGGTGGTTGGCCTGGTCGAGGTCGATCAGTCCGGGCATGCCGAGCGTGGCTGGGTGATCGAGGCGATCCGCAAGCTCAAGGCGGACCAGACGCGTTCCGCCGACACGCACCTGCACATCGTGCCGATCCCCGCGTTGCCGGGGATCGACCTCTACTTCAAGGACGAGTCGACGCACCCGACCGGCTCGCTCAAGCACCGGCTCGCGCGGTCGCTGTTCCTCTATGGCCTCTGCGGCGGGTTGATCAAGGAAGGCGCCCACGTCGTGGAGGCGTCGTCGGGCTCGACGGCGGTGAGTGAGGCCTACTTCGCGCGCCTCCTCGGGCTGCCGTTCACGGCCGTGATGTCGACGTCGACCTCGCGCTCCAAGATCGCCCTGATCGAGCGCGAGGGTGGGCGGTGCGTCCTGGTGGAGGACCCGGCGTCGGTGTATGCCGTCGCGCGCGATCTCGCCGACGAGAGCGGCGGCCACTACCTCGACCAGTTCACCTACGCCGAGCGCGCCACCGACTGGCGCGGCAACAACAACATCGCCGAGTCGATCTTCGAGCAGCTCGCGATGGAGCGCTTCCCGGCGCCGGAGTGGGTCGTGGTCGGGGCCGGCACGGGCGGTACGTCGGCGACGATCGGGCGCTACGTCCGCTTCCGTGGCCTGACGACTCGCGTGTGCGTCGTCGACCCCGAGAACTCCGCGTTCCTCGCTGCCTTCCGCAATCCCGGCTGCGGCGAGACGACGTGCGGCTCGAAGATCGAGGGCATCGGCCGGCCGCGAGCCGAACCGTCCTTCCTGCCCGATGTCGTCGATCGGCTCGTGCGCGTGCCCGACGCCGCGTCCGTGGCGGCCGTCCACTTCCTGCGCTCGCGCACCGGCCAGCTGGCCGGTCCGTCGACCGGGACCGCGCTGTACGCCGCGACCAAGCTGGCCTGCGACATGCACGCGGCGGGGGAGCCGGGTTCGATCGTGACGCTGCTCTGCGACGACGGCGTGCGCTACCTCGACACCTACTTCTCGCCATCGTGGGTCGCCGACCAGGGGTGGGACCTCGCGCCCTATCTCTCCGTCCTCGCGACTGCCTGGGACACCGGGGCATGGACGGGCTGACCTGTCTCGGATCTGAGACGCCCTCCCCGCTGCCCTCGTTGACCCCGAGCCCCGTTCCGGATGGACTCGGCCCATGACCTTCGAGGCGATGTGGCGCGACCTGCACCCCGTGGGGCGGTCCGCGTCCTCGGGCGGCTACAACCGCTCGCCGTGGACCTCCGCGGAGTCCGAGCTGCGCGCGTGGTTCACCGAGGCCGCCCTCGCCCGGGGGCTCGAGCTCGAGACGGATGGGATGGGGAACCAGGTCGGCTGGTGGCGTCCGGCCACTCCGGAGGCCCCCGGACTGCCGGGCGTCCTCACCGGCTCCCACCTCGACTCGGTCCTCGACGGTGGGGCGTACGACGGCCCGCTCGGCGTCGTCTCGGCCCTTGCGGCCGTCGATGTGTTGCGCGCTCGCGGCTTCTCTCCGAGCAGGCCGATCGGCGTCTCGGTGTTCACCGAGGAGGAGGGGTCTCGTTTCGGGCTGGCCTGCCTCGGCTCCCGCCTCGTCACCGGTGCCTCGGCATGGGCGGATGCGCGAGAACGCCAGGACCGTGACGGCGTCTACCTCGGCGACGCGGTGGCCGACGCCGGGCTCGATCCGTCGACCGGGCTGCTGTCGCTCGACGACGTCGGCTGCTTCGTCGAGCTGCACGTCGAGCAGGGCCGTGACCTCGTCGACCGCGACGTTGCGGTGGGGGTCGCCAGCGAGATCTGGCCGCACGGGCGCTACCGCTTCGACTTCTCGGGGGAGGCCAACCACGCCGGCACCACCCGGATGGAGGACCGTCGCGACCCGATGCTCACCTATGCGATGACCGCGCTGGCCGCCAACAAGCAGGCCCGCCTCGCGGGCCAGCGCGCCACCTTCGGTCGGCTCGAGGTCGCGCCGAACGGCACCAACGCCGTGCCGTCCCGGGTCACCGCCTGGCTGGACGCCCGCTGCTCGTCCGACGCCGGGCTGGCCGAGCTCGTCGACGCGATCTCCCGCCAGGGCAGCGAGCGCGCCTCTCGCGATGGGACGCAACTCAGCGTCACGGCCGAGTCGGTCTCCGGTTCGGTCGTGTTCGATCCCGACCTGGCCCGCGACCTCGCCGGCATCGGCGGCTGGCCGATCATCCCCACGCAGGCCGGCCACGACGCCGGCATCCTGTCGGCGGCTGGGATCCCGACCGCGATGCTCTTCGTCCGCAACCCGACCGGCGTCTCGCACTCGCCCGCCGAGTTCGCCGAGATGGCCGACTGCCTGGCCGGGGTCGAGGCGCTGGCCGACACGTTGGCGAAGCTGGCGTCGTGACGGACTACCTCCTCGAGCGCGCGCTCCTGCCCGATGGGGTCCGCGACGACGTCCTCGTCGAGATCGTGGACGGCCGGTTCGCGTCGGTCGAGCCCGGCACGCTCTCGGGGGCGGCCGAGCGACTGCCGGGCCTCACCATCCCCGGCCTCGCCAACACCCACAGCCACGCGTTCCACCGGGCCCTGCGGGGCCGCACCCAGCGCGAGCGGGGCAGCTTCTGGACCTGGCGCGAGCAGATGTACGCCGTCGCTGAGCGCCTCGACCCTGACACCTACCTCGCGCTGGCGACGGCCACGTTCCGCGAGATGATCGCCGCCGGCATCACCTGCGTCGGCGAGTTCCACTATCTCCACCACCAGCCCGACGGCCGGCCCTACGACGAGCCCAACGCGATGGGGCTCGCGCTGATCGAGGCCGCCCGCGTCGCCGGTCTGCGGATCACGCTGCTCGACACGCTCTACCTGTCCAGCGGGTTCGGCGCCGCGCCCGAGGGCGCGCAGGTGCGCTACGACGACGGGTCGGTCGACGCCTGGGCCTCGCGGGTCGCGGAGCTGGCGAACACCGACTCTGCGCGGATCGACGGCGCCCTTCACTCGGTCCGTGCCCTGCCGAAGGACCCCGCCGCCGCTCTCGGGCCACTCGCCGCGTGGGCCGCCGGCCGACCGCTGCACGTCCACCTGTCCGAGCAGGTCGCGGAGAACGACGGCTGCGCTGCGGCGTACGGCGTCAGTCCGACAAGGCTGCTCGCCGACCACGGCCTCCTCGGACCGCTCACCTCCGCGGTGCACGCGACCCACCTGACCGACGACGACATCGCACTCCTGGGCGAGGCGCGCGCGTTCGTGTCCTTGTGCCCCACCACCGAACGCGACCTCGGCGACGGCGTCGGCCCCAGCCGCGGGCTCGCCGACGCCGGTGCGCGGCTGACTCTCGGCTCGGACAGCCACGCCGTGATCGACCTGTT
>NZ_JANPEO010000616.1:0-4959 GCF_031422975.1 Nocardioides sp.
CCCGGTGAGAAGCGCGAGGTCGGGCTGGTGGCGCAGGTGACCGACGCTGATCCGGCCACCGGTGACGCCCTCGAGCGTGCGGTCGGCCCACAAGGCGTCGGGCTCGTGTGCGATGTCGAGGTCGCCCTGCGCAGTGTGGAAGGTGGCGATCACGTCACCGCGGACCAGCACGCGCGTGCGGTCGCCATGACCGACGAGTCCGAAGCCGGACAGGCTGCTGAGACCCTCGGCCAGGAGTCCGTCGAGCATCTCGTCGAACGTGGCACCGCCGTCGGCGAGGTCCCACAGACCCGCGACCCGGGCGCGGGCGTCGGCCGGGATCAGGGCCGTCACCTGTTCCCCCACCACGGCATACCAGTCGCCCGCGGCGAACGTCCTGTGGTGCGTGGCGTCCTGCGTCACGGTCGGGCCCCCAGTTTGTCTTCGAGACTCGCGCGCTGGCGCTCGGAGTCATAGGAATCGTCGTGGACCAATCCCACCACATCGACGACCACCGCCGTGGCGTTGTCGCGCCCCCCAGCCTCGAGGGCGGCTCGCACGAGCGCGTCAGCGGCATCACGCGGATCGTGGACGCGCTCGAGGATGTCCTCGATCTCCCCGTCCCCGATCATGCCGCTGATGCCGTCGCTGCAGAGCAGGAGTCGCTCGGCGGCCGAGAGCGGCAGCAGGAAGAAGTCGGGAGCCACACCCTCGGGGCTGCCGAGCGCGCGGGTGATGACATGGCGCTCGGGGTGCGTGGTCGCTTCCTCGGCAGTGATCGCGCCGGCCTCGACCAGCTCCTGGACCACCGAGTGGTCGACGCTGACCTGGTCGAGCTCGCCGTCGTTGAATCGATAGATCCGCGAGTCGCCGAGGTTGACCAGCAGCCACAAGGTGTCCTCGTGGTCCTCGACGAGCACGGCCGCAACGCAGGTGGTGCCGGCGTGCCAGCGCGGGTGCGTGGAGCGCTGCGCTTCGCCGTACTCGAGAATCCGGACCTGCGCCCGCGACAGTGTCTCGGCGACGGACTCGGCTCCGCGTCGCGGGTCGTAGCCCTCCTCCGCGAGCCGGGCGAACTCCTCGACCACGATCCGGCTGGCGACGTCGCCGCCCGAGTGCCCGCCCATCCCGTCGGCCACCACGAAGACCGGCGGGGCGACCAGGTAGGAGTCCTCGTTGACCTTGCGCACGTGGCCCACGTCGGAGGCGGACCCGTGGTGCAGATCAACCGGCTTCATGCCCAGCCTCACCCTCGTCGACGATGAGCCTCACCGTGGGCTCGGCGAGTAGCGTAGAAGGGATGTCGACAAAGGAGCAGGCGCCCCCGCGGACGCTGGCAGACCAGTTGCGCCGCTGGCCGGACGAGCGACTCGCGGCGCTGCTTCGCGACCGACCGGATCTCGCCACTCCTGCACCTCATGATTCCGCGCAGCTCGCCTCGCGTGCCGCGACTCGCATCTCTGTCCTCCGGGCGCTCGACAACCTCACCCGTCTCGAGCTCTCCGTGCTTGATGCCCTCGTGGTTGCGAACCAAACCACCCCCTCGGAACTTCTCCGCATCGTGCATGCCGAGCCCGCCGTCACCGCGGCGGCGACCGAGCGGCTGGTCGACCTCGCGCTGGTCTGGGAGTCGCCCGGTGGCTTGCGGCCGTTGAGCGGTGTCGGCGAGGCGCTCCGGGGGGACGACTCCGCCGGCGTGAGCGGTCTGCGACCGATGTCCGCCGACCCGGGGACCCCCGACGAGGTCACCGCACGCCTCGAGGCGATCAGTCCCCGCGCCCGCGCCCTGCTCGAGCACGTGCTCGCCAACGGCTGCGAGGGCACCACCGGCAACGCGCGGCGGACCGTGTCACCGGCCGACGCCACGACACCGGTCGAGGAGCTCATCGCGCACCGGCTGCTGGCCCCCCGCGAGGGCGGCCTGCTGGTCCTCCCCGGTGAGGTCGGGATCGCGCTGCGCGGCGGCCACACCACGACCAGTCCCCGCGACCAGGTGCCCGGGCTGGCGACGACCCGGCGCGACGCCGCGCTCGTCGACCGGACCGCCGGCGGCGCTGGCTTCGACGTCGTACGCCGCACTGAGCTCCTCCTCGATCACTGGGGCCTCGAGCCGCCCGCGACGTTGCGCAGCGGCGGGCTGGGCGTGCGGGACCTCAGGGCGACCGCAGCCGAGCTCCAGGTCACCGAGCCCGAGGCCGGGCTGCTGATCGAGGTCGCCTCGACCGCGGGGCTGCTGACCACGGCCGCTGACCCGGACGGCAACGAGGTCTGGCTGCCGACCGACGCCTTCGACACCTGGGCCGCGGGCTCGACCGCCGAGCGGTGGGTGACGCTCGCGCTCGCGTGGCTCGACACCACCCGCCTGCCGAGCCTGATCGGCGCCAAGGACCCGGGCGGCAAGACCTGGAACGCGCTCGCGCCCGACCTGTCCAGCGTGATGGCTCCCGAGGCGAGATCCCTGGCCCTGGCCCAGCTGGCCGGGCTCGAGGAGGGATCGGTGCTGGCGACCGGCACCGGCGTGCCCTCGCTCGTCGAGCGGGTGTCCTGGCTGCGCCCGCGCCGCCCGTCGGTGCACCGCGACCTGGTCGCGGCGGCCGTCCACGAGGCCGGGCTGCTCGGGCTCGTCGGCGCCGGCGGCCTGTCGAGGGCCGGACGGGCCGTCATCGCCCACGACCACGACGCCGCCCTGGCGGCGATCGCCCCGCACCTGCCCCAGCCGGTCGACCACGTCCTCCTGCAGGCCGACCTGACGGCTGTCGCGCCCGGGCCGCTCGAGACCGAGTTGGCGCGCACGCTCCACCTCCTCGCCGACGTCGAGTCCCGCGGTGGCGCGACCGTCTACCGCTTCACCAGCGGCTCGGTCCGCCGGGCGTTCGACGCCGGCTGGTCCGCCCTCGAGGTGCACGACTTCATCGGCTCGGTGTCCCGCACGCCGGTCCCCCAGCCACTGACCTACCTCGTCGACGATGTCGCGCGGACCTTCGGGACGGTGCGGGTCGGGCAGGCGGAGGCGTTCCTGCGCGCCGACGACGAGGCCGCGCTCACCGAGCTGCTGCACAACCCGAGGGCCGGCACGCTCGGACTGCGTCGTATCGCGCCCACCGTGCTGATCTCGACCATGCCCATCGACGTACTCCTGCCGAGGCTGCGCGAGCTCGGCGCCGCGCCTGTCGTGGAGGCCCCCGACGGGACCGTGCGGGTGGCTCGGCGTGACCTGCTGCGTGCCCGGCGACCGCGAGCGTCCCGCACTCACGGAGCCGCGCAGGCTCGGGCGCAGGCCACCATCACCTCGGTCGTCACCGCCATCCGCAGCGGCGACGTCGCCACCGCGAGCCGGCCCACCTCACCCGCCGTCGCGACCACGCCCTCGAGTGCGCTGGCCGCGCTGCGAGAAGCCATCGAGATGAGGGAGACCGTGGTGATCGGCTACGTCGACAACCACGGCGCCAGCTCGGATCGCGTGGTCGATCCGCTGCGACTCGAGGGTGGCCAGTTGATGGCACACGACCACCGCAGCGACGACGAGCGGCTCTTCGCCGTGCACCGCATCACGACCGTGACTCCGCTGTCCCCGCCCCAACCGTAGAGTGGTCAGGTGGACTTCATCCGGTACGCCGAGGCTGCGGCGGCCCTGCTCAACACCGAGCTGCCCGACGTCGATGCGCTGCTGGCCCACCTCGAGCGGCGCGAGTGGCTGCACCCCACCGTCACCGAGCGCGACGTGACCGCGTTGCGCAGCTTCCAGACCGTGCTGCGACCCGTGTTCGAGGCGTCCGACCGCGGTGACGTGCGCGCGGTGGTCGCCCTCCTCAACGACCTGCTGATCGAGCACCCGGTGACGCCGATGATCAGCGACCACGACCCCAGCGACCTGCACATGCACGTGGCCAACCGCGCCGCGTCGGTGTCCGAGCTGATGATCAGCGAATCCCTGATGGGCCTGGCCAACCTCGTCTGCGACCTCGGTGCCACCCGCCTCGGGCTGTGCCAGGCCGCCAAGTGCGACCACGTCTTCGTGGACACCTCACCCAACCAGTCGCGACGCTACTGCTCCGAGCGGTGCTCGTCGCGCGCCAACGTCGCCGCCTATCGGGCGCGCCAGAAGGCTGCCGCCCTGTGAATGATGGACCCCTGATCGTCCAGAGCGACAAGACGCTGCTGCTGGAGATCGACCACCCACGCGCGAGCGACGCCCGCAAGGCGATCGCGCCCTTCGCGGAGCTCGAGCGCTCGCCGGAGCACATCCACACCTACCGCCTGACCCCGTTGGGCCTGTGGAACGCGCGGGCCGCGGGCCACGACGCCGAGCAGGTGGTCGACGCGCTGCTGTCGTTCAGCCGCTACGCCGTGCCCCACGCCCTGCTCGTCGACATCGCCGAGACGATGGGCCGCTACGGCCGGCTGCGGCTGGAGAAGCACCCCACCCACGGCCTCGTCCTCTCCTCCACCGACCGGCCCGTTCTCGAGGAGGTGCTCCGAGCCAAGAAGATCGCCGGCATGCTGGGCAACCGCATCGACGACGACTCGGTGGTCGTGCACTCCAGCGAGCGCGGCAACCTCAAGCAGGCACTGCTCAAGCTGGGCTGGCCGGCCGAGGACTTCGCGGGCTACGTCGACGGCGAGGCCCATGAGATCGGCCTCGTCGAGGACGGCTGGAGCCTGCGCCCCTACCAACGCGACGCGGCCGACTCCTTCTGGGAGGGCGGATCCGGCGTGGTCGTGCTTCCCTGCGGCGCCGGCAAGACGATCGTCGGAGCGGCGGCGATGGCACGTGCCGGAGCCACCACGCTGATCCTCGTGACCAACACCGTCAGCGCGCGGCAGTGGAAGGACGAGCTCATCCGCCGCACCACGCTGACCGCCGACGAGATCGGGGAGTACTCCGGCGCCGTCAAGGAGGTCCGCCCCGTCACCATCGCGACCTATCAGGTGCTGACGACCAGGAGGAAGGGGGTCTACAGCCATCTCGAGCTGCTCGAC
>NZ_JANPEO010000617.1:0-12255 GCF_031422975.1 Nocardioides sp.
CCACGCCGGTGGCGAGCCCACCCCGGTCGGGCACCTGGTGGACGAGAAGTCGATCGTCAACGCCTGCGTCGCGCTGCTCGCGACCGGCGGCTCGACCAACCACACGATGCATCTGGTGGCGATCGCCGCTGCTGCCGGCCTCACGCTGACCTGGGACGACCTCTCCGACCTGTCGGCGGCGGTCCCGTTGCTCACCCGGATCTACCCCAACGGCAGCGCCGACATCAACCACTTCGTGGCGGCCGGCGGTACGCCCTTCCTGATCCACACCCTGCTCAAGCACGGCTATCTCCACGACGACGTGCTGACCGTCTCCGGCCGGGGGCTGTGGCGACACACCCGTGAGTCCCGCCTCGACGGCGACGCGATCGTGTGGGAGGAGGGCCCGAAGCAATCGCTGGACACCAGCGTGCTGCGGCCCGCCGACGACCCGTTCTCCCCCGACGGGGGCCTGAGGATGCTGTCGGGCCGACTCGGCCGGGCAGTCGTCAAGACCTCTGCCGTGGAGCCCGAGCATCGCGTGGTCACCGCCCCGGCGGTGGTCTTCGACGACCAGGCCGACTTCCTGGCGGCCTTCGCCGAGGGTCTGCTCGACGGTCGCGACCTGGTCGCGGTGGTCCGCTACCAGGGCCCGGCCGCCAACGGCATGCCGGAGCTGCACAAGCTGATGCCGGCACTGGGCGTGCTCCAGGACCGTGGCCAGCGGGTCGCGATCGTCACCGACGGCCGGATGTCCGGCGCGTCGGGCAAGGTCACGGCCGCCATCCACGTGACCCCCGAGGCGGCCCTCGGCGGCGCCCTCGCCCGGGTCCGCGACGGGGACCTGGTCACCGTCGACGCCGAGCGCGGCCTGCTCGAGCTCGATGTGCCCGACGCCGAGTTCGACCGCCGCGAGACGACCGGTCGCGCCCCGCACGACATCGAGTGGGCCGGCACCGGCCGTGAGCTCTTCGCCGGTTTCCGCGCCATCGTCGGCACCGCCGAGACCGGTGCCAGCGTCATCCGCCCCCTGCCCGCCCCCACCGAGGAGGCCCCCGTTGCCCAGCACGTCTGAGTCCCTGTTGTCGCTCGTCCCGGTCGTGCCGGTCGTCGTCGTCGACGACCTGGCCCACGCGGTGCCGATCGCCCGCGCACTGGTCGCGGGCGGACTGCCGGTCATCGAGCTCACGTTGCGTACGCCGGTCGCGCTCGACGCGATCCGTGCGATCACCGCCGAGGTGCCCGGCATCCTCGTCGGCGCGGGCACGGTCGTCACGCCCGCGCAGGCCGATCAGGCGGTCGAGGCCGGCGCCCGGTTCCTCGTCTCCCCCGGGTGCACGCCCTTGCTGCTCGCGGCGATGAGCAGCACGGGCGTGCCGTTCCTGCCCGGTACGGCCACCGTCTCGGACGCGCTGGCCGTGCTCGAGGCCGGCATCTCCGAGATGAAGTTCTTCCCGGCCGAGGCATCGGGTGGTGCTGCCTACCTGAAGTCGATCGCCTCCCCCTTGCCGGCTGCGCGCTTCTGCCCCACCGGTGGGATCACCGCCGCCTCGGCACCGTCGTACCTCGCACTCCCCAACGTCGGGTGCGTGGGCGGCTCGTGGCTCACCCCGGCGGCCGCGCTGGCCGCGGGCGACTGGGACCGGATCCGCACCCTGGCCGCCGAGGCGGCGGCCCTGCGCTGAGCCCACCGACGGCTCGGGCGACGAGCCCTCAGGCGGTGGCGCGGTGCAGCGCGACGACGCCGCCGGAGAGGTTGCGCCACTCGGGCGCCGTCCAGCCGGTCGTCGCGATCAGGTCGGCAAGGCCCTGCTGGTCGGGCCAGGCGCGGATCGACTCGGCGAGGTAGACGTAGGCGTCCGGAGAGGACGAGACGGCGCGCGAGATCGCCGGCAGCGCCTTCATGAGGTACTCCATGTAGACCGTGCGGAACGGCGTCCACGTGGGGTGACTGAACTCGCAGACGACCAGGCGACCGCCGGGGCGGGTCACGCGGCGCATCTCGCGCAGCCCCTGCGCGGGGTCGACGATGTTGCGCAGGCCGAAGGAGATGGTGACGGCGTCGAAGGTGTCGTCGGCGAACGGCAGCCTCGTCCCGTCACCCGCCGTGAACGGCAGCGCCGGTCGCGCCACCTTGCCGACCCGCAGCATGCCGAGGGAGAAGTCACACGGCACGACCATCGCGCCGCGGTCGGCGAACGGCTGGCTCGAGGTGCCGGTGCCGGCAGCGAGGTCGAGCACCTTGTCGCCGTACGACGGGTCGACGGCCTCGATCACCTCGTGTCGCCAGCGACGGTCCTGGCCGAGGGAGAGGACGTCGTTGGTCACGTCGTAGCGTTTCGCGACCGCATCGAACATGCGTCGGACGTCGGTCGGTTGCTTGTCGAGTTCCGCGCGGGCCACGCACGCGAGCGTAGTCGGGCGGCAACTTCGCGAAGCAGGTGGGCGTCCCTACGATTGTCGACACCTGCTACCCCCGGAGACTCCATTGCGCACACCTCGCTTCCTCTCGTTGTTGCTCGCCCTCGTGATGGCGCTGAGTGCCGCCTCGGTCGCCTTGCCCGCCCAGGCCGGCGGCACCGGCGCCGAGCGCGCAGGCTTCAGCCGGCTGAAGTTCGGCGACACCGGCTGGAAGGTGCGCGAGCTCCAGAGCCGCCTGCACCAGCTCGGCCTGCACTCCGAGGTGGTCACGAGCCGCTTCGACGCCCAGACCCGCGACGGGGTCCGCTCCTTCCAGGCGCGACGCCAACGCGAGACCACCGGGATCGTCGACCGCACCACCTGGGATAAGCTCGTGGCCAAGACGGCCGAGCCGACGACCGAGGCGCTGCACAACGTCTACACGCCCGGTCGGACGATCCTGAAAGCGGGCGACCAGGGCCTGCCGGTGCGTCGTCTGCAGGCGCGGCTCGAGCAGGTCGGGTGGTGGGAGGGCGACGTCACCGGCGCGTTCGACGAGAAGACCGTCGCGTCGGTCACCGGGTTCCAGACCAAGCGCAAGATCCCCGTCACCGGCGAGGTTGACCGTCGTACCCTGGACCGCCTGGCCGAGATGACGCGCAAGCCCACCAAGGCCGAGCTGTTCAACATCGAACCCAGCGGTCCTGCCCTGGACGCGCGCTGCATGATCGGACGGGCGCTGTGCGTCGACAAGACCTCGCGCTCGCTGCGCTGGGTGATCGACGGTGTCGTGAAGTCCCGCTATGACGTGCGGTTCGGCTCCGACGAGCTGCCGACCCGCGAGGGCGCGTTCTCGGTGTTCAAGAAGTCACGCGACCACGTCTCCAGCCTCTACAACACCTCGATGCCGTTCGCGATGTTCTTCTCCGGCGGCCAGGCCGTGCACTACTCCCCCGACTTCGCCGCCACCGGCTACAACGGCGCTTCGCACGGGTGCGTCAACGTGCGCGACTACAACGGCATCCGCTGGCTCTTCGACCAGGTCCAGGTGGGCGACAAGGTGATCGTCTACCGATCGTGAGTGCGGAGTGACAACACCCCCCGGCGTAGGCTCCACTATCGTGACGACGCCCTCACCCGCCGCTGCCGGCGACCCGTTGGTGGTGCACACGGTCGCCGTCGGACTGGACCAGGTCGGCTCGCTGGATCAGCTGTTGCCCGCCGACGCGCCCGTCAGTTGGCTGCGCCGCGACGAGGGCCTGGTCGGTTGGGGAGTTGCCGCGGTCATCCGCACGCGAGGCACCGCCCGCTTCTCCGACGCCGACAAGTGGTGGTCTGAGATCACCGGCCGCGCCGAGGTCCACGACGCAGTGAACGAGCCGGGCACCGGCCTGGTCTGCTTCGGCTCCTTCGGCTTCGCCGACGACCCCGGCGATTCGGTGCTCGTCGTCCCCCAGGTCGTCGTCGGTCGTCGCGGGGACCGTGCCTGGCTGACGACGGTCGGCGTGGACGCCCCCGACCTGGCCCCGGCCCCGTTGCCCGCTGCCCCCGTCGGCCTCACCTTCGCCGACGGCGCCCTCAACGGCGAGGCGTGGATGACGGTCGTCGCCGACGCGGTGGCCCGGATCAACGCCGGCGACCTCGAGAAGGTCGTGCTCGCCCGCGACCTCGTCGCCACCTGCGACGGCCCCGTCGACGTGCGGTGGGCGTTGCACAAGCTGGCACGCGACTACTCCATGTGCTGGACCTTCCACGTCGACGGCATCTTCGGCGCGACGCCCGAGATGCTCGTCCGCCGCGAGCGCGGCCTCGTCACGTCACGGGTGCTGGCCGGCACCATCCGCCGTACGGGAGACGAGGAGCGCGACGCGACTCTGGCGGGCACCCTGGCGCGATCGTCGAAGGACCTCGAGGAGCACGAGTACGCCGTCCGCTCGGTCGCGGACGCCCTCGAGCCGCACTGCTCGTCGATGAACGTGCCCGAGGTGCCCTTCGTGCTGCACCTGCCCAACGTCATGCACCTCGCCACCGACGTCGCGGGCGTGGTCCACGACGCAGCCACTGTCTCGTCGTTGCAGCTGGCCGAGGCCCTGCACCCGTCCGCGGCCGTGGGCGGGACGCCCACGGCGTCGGCCGTCGCCCTCATCGCCGAGATCGAGGGCATGGCCCGTGATCGCTACGCCGGACCCGTGGGCTGGATGGACGCCAAGGGAGACGGCGAGTGGGGCATCGCGCTCCGCTCGGCGCTCGTCGAGGGGGACACGGTCCGTCTCTTCGCGGGCTGCGGGGTCGTCGGCAGCTCCGACCCCGAGGCCGAGCTCGCCGAGTCACAGGCGAAGTTCGTGCCGGTGCGCGACGCGCTGTCGAACTAGCGCTCCGCCGGCAAGTCAGCACCGTCCGGCAAACGGCTGAACTCCTGACCCTCGGGCAGCAGGTTGCCCATGTGGGTGTCGACGATGCCGAGTGCAGCCTCGGTGTAGATCTTGTCGTGGATGCCGAGGTTGCGGGCAGCGCCGACAGCGCGCACGAAGTCGATGGCCTCGCTGACCTTGAGCCACGGGGCGCTGATCGGGGCGAGCAGCAGGTCCACCGCGGTCTCGGGCACGGTCAGTGCGTCGCCCGGGTGATAGACCCGCAGGTCGCCGACGGTGAGGAGATAGCCGCTGTTGTCGATCCGCGCCAGGTCGGGGTGGATGACGGCGTGCTTCTCCCCCACCACCTCGACCGCCAGGCCGACGTCGAAGCTCGCGCCCGGCTCGACCACGGTCACCCGCTCGGTCAGGTCCGGCGCACCCGCCCGGATCTGAGCGGCGACGGCCTCGATCGTGAAGATCGCCGCATCGGTCGCCCGAAGATGGTCGGCGTCGTAGTGGTCGGCGTGCTCGTGGGTGATCAGGACGGCGGTGGCGCCATCGACCGCCTCAGCCCCGGTGAAACCGCCCGGATCGAGCACGATCACCGCGTGGCCGTGCTCGATCCGCACACACGCGTGCCCGAACTTCGTCAGCCTCACCCGGCCACCCTACGACCGCAACCGGCACGCGGCAGGGTTCGTCGTCGGTTTGTCGGGGGGCCTTGCCCGGCGGTTATGGTGAGGTCGCCCTCGACGGATGCCAGGGGGAACCACATGCACCCGAACAGAGAGAGAACTCATGTCTCGACGCCGCGCACTCGCGGGAAGTTTCGTCGCGCTGCTCATGCCTGCTTCACTGTTGATGGTCTCAGCGACCACCTCGGCCGACGCTGCTGACGCACCGCTCAACACCACTAGCGCCCGAAAGGCGAAGAGCAAGGCCAAGCTGGTCGCGATGCCGCAGATCGTGCAGCAGGGCAGCAAGCCTGCCAGCTCCGGTTCTGCCAAGGCCGCGCTGACCGCCACGATCAAGCCGGCCAAGGCCGGACGCCCCGTTGCGCTCCAGGTGCAGAAGGGCACGAAGTGGAAGACCGTCTCCAAGACCAAGCTCACGCGCAAGGGCCTTGCTGAGTTCGGCGCCCCGATCTCCAAGAGCGGCGCGGCCCTGACCTACCGGGTCACGTCCGGTGCCTACAAGGGCGCCAAGGCTGTCACCAGCAAGCCCACCAGCACCGAGCGCTGGCTGACGTCGTCGTTCACCGACGAGTTCTCCGGCTCGGCCCTCTCGGCCAACTGGAACCACCGAGGTCCCAACTACGAGCCGGACAGCCTTCGCGAGTGCTCGCACGGCGACCCGAAGGCGGTCACGGTCGCCGGCGGCACGGTCCGCGTCAGCGTGATCAAGGACCCGGCCCGCGCCTCCCAGAAGTGCGTCGCCAAGAAGGACGGCAAGTCCACCGGCAAGTTCGCCTACCGCCTCAACGGCCACATCGGCACCGAGGGCAACGTCTCGATGCGCTACGGCTTCGCGGCCGCTCGGATCAAGATGCACAAGCTCCGTGGCCAGCACGGCGGCTTCTGGATGCAGCCGGCGACCAGGGTCGCGGGCTCCTTCAGCCCGAAGAGCACGGGTGCCGAGATCGACGTCATCGAATACTTCGGCGACAAGCACCCCGAAGGCGGCCTGACGTCGTTCATCTACTCCAAGAACAGCTCCGGCAAGGACGTCAAGACCGGTTCGTGGATCAAGAGCTCCACGTCGTTCCTGAAGAACAAGAAGGACGGCTGGTCGAAGAACTACCACGTCTTCTCCGTGGAGTGGACCCCGTCGGCCTACATCTTCCGCATCGACGGCAAGGAGTCCTGGCGCACCAAGGTCGGCGTCTCCGGCCAGGCGCAGTTCCCGATCCTGAGCCTGCTGAGCTCGGACTACGAGATCTCGCAGATGAAGGGCGGCGACGCCAAGCTGCCGCAGACGATGTCGGTGGACTGGCTCCGCCTCTGGCAGGCCTGATCAGCCTCCGCTGATCGGTTATACCCGTACGGCGACGCGCCGTCCCACTTCGGTGGGGCGGCGCGTTCGCACGTGCGGGACCTGCGTTGGCGCCGCCGGGGCGGCTCAGCCCGTCAGGTGGTGCACGAAGCACCAGCGCCAGTCCTCGCCGGGCTGGGCCGACTGCATGACCGGGTGAGCCGTGTCGTGGAAGTGCTCGGTGGCGTGCTTGTGCGGCGAGGAGTCGCAGCAGGCGACGTTGCCGCAGGCCAGGCACCGGCGCAGCGAGACCCAGTGGTCGCCGAGCTCGAGGCACTCCTGGCACACCATCCCGTCCTCGAGCGAGCTGAGCGGCACCACCGGAGCCGAGTCCAGGTGGTCGCACGACCCACCGGTCGCCAACGTGCGCGCCGGCCGCACCTCGGGGTCCTCGTCGGACGTGGCGATGTCGATCATCGACTCCTCCACGTCGAGGATGCTGAGCACCTGGCGGACGACCTCGCTGGCGACCGTGCCGGTGCTGCGGATCTCCAGCACCTTCTTGCGCTCGGCCTCGATCATGGCCAGCCGGGCCCGGGCGTAGAGCTCGCTGGGCGACTCCTGGTCCGCGGTCGTGGAGAGCTGCTCCCAGGCCGCGAAGTTGCGCTGGTCGACGCGCTGCCGGATCAGGACGCCCACCCCGTGCGGGTCGTCGTGCTCGAGCCCGTCGAGCGCGGCGAAGCCGGCCTTGGAGGCCTGCTGGAGCAGGGCCGCCCGAGCCAACGCGTCCTCGAGCGGGTCGGGCGAGGGCACACGGAGCCTTCGGGCGACCCAGGGCAGGGAGAGCCCCTGGATGAACAACGTGCCGGCCACCACCGTGAACGCGATGAGCAGCAGCACTTCACGGTGCTGGACGGACGCGGGAATGACGAAGGCCGCGGCCAGGGTCACCACCCCACGCATGCCCGCCCAGCCGAGGACGAACGTGTCCTGCCAGCTCGACACCTCCCGTGCGGCCGGGTCCGCGCCCGGGCGCAGGAGCATGGAGCGCGCGGCGAAGACCCAGGCGAGTCGCAGCACGATCGTGGCCAGCAGCGCACTGGCACACACGAGAGCGATGCGCGCGGGCGAGATCTCGCTGTCCGCCGCGCCCTCGAGGATCCAGCGCGCCTGCAGCCCGATCAGCAGGAAGACGGTGTTCTCCAGCAGGAAGGCGATGGTGCGCCAGTTGATGCGCTCCGCGATCCGCGACTGGGCGCTCTGGATGATCGGCGCCTTGTGGCCGAGCAGCAGCCCGGCGACGACGACGGCGATGACGCCGGACGAGTCGAGCTTCTCCGCCAGGAGATAGGCCACGAACGGCGTCACCAGCGAGATCGCGGTGTCCATCAGCGGATCGGTGACCAATTTGCGGAGCTTGGCCACGATCACGAAGACGACGAAGCCGAGCGCGGCGCCACCAGCGGAGGCCCAGACGAAGTCCAGGCCCACCTCGAGGGCCTGCACGCCGACTGACGCGGCGGCGATCGCCGTACGCAGGGCAACGAGGGCCGTGGCGTCGTTGAGCAGCGACTCGCCCTCGAGGATCGTCACGATGCGCCGCGGCAGCCCGATGCGCCGGGCGATGGCCGTGGCTGCGACGGCGTCGGGTGGCGCGACGACCGCGCCGATGGCGATCGCGATCGGCCAGGAGATGCTCGCGACGATCAGGTGGACGAGCGCCCCGACCCCGAACGAGGTGAAGACGACGAGGCCGACGGACAGGAAGAGGATCGCGCGGCGGTTGGCGTTGAAGTCGACGAGCGAGGTCTGGATCGCGGCGGCGTAGAGCAGGGGTGGCAGCAGGCCGAGCAGCACGATCTCGGGCTCGAGGTGCACCTCGGGCACGAACGGCAGATAGGTGCCGACGACACCGACGGCGATCAGCAGCAGGGGCGCCGGCACGGTGAGGCGGTCGGCCAGCGCGTTCCCGGCAAGGACGACCACGACGAGGGCGACGAGGAACAGGGCGATCTCCACCCCGTGAGTCTGTCAGGCGGTGAGTGGGCCGACGACCGCCACGACCCGCCATGGATAATCGCCCGCGTGCGAGCAGTCGGGAGCGTGGGCAGGTTTGCCCTGGCGATCGTGGCGCTCGCGGCGCTGCTCGTGATGGCGGCCGGGGCGGGCGTCGCGGGCGTGGTGGGCTCCGACGACACGGTCTTCAACGGTCCTGCCGAGCTCGGCGACGACGGGCGGCCACTGCTCACCGCCCCCGACGTGCTGGCCTACGAGGGCGTCACCGTCACGTTGCGGGCCTCGGCTCCGGAGGGTGTCTTCATCGGTACGGCGCACCCGGTCGACGTCGCAGACTTCGTCGGGGACTCGTCCAGGATCCGGCTGACAGGCGTGACCCGTACCGGTGTCGTGGCCGAGGATGCGGGCTCCGGCGATCCCGTGCAGCCGGCGTCCGCGGACTTCTGGACCGACTCCATGAGCGGCACCGGCAGCGAGGAGCTCACCCTCGACCGGGGCTCGTCCGCCGCCCAGTGGGTGATCGCGCCACTGACGGGCGTCGGCCCGACGACCGTGTCGTTCGGGATCACCGTGCACGGACTCTTCGCCTGGGCGCTGATCGCGTTCGGAGCCGGTGCGCTCGTCCTGCTGGCCTGCGTCGAACTGCTGCTCCGCCTGCGCCGGCCTCCACGATCTCCGTCGACGGCCCAGCGCATCGCCGGGCATGTCCCGGCCGACGAGCCGCCGGCGCCGGCACCTACCGGCAGGCACAGGTCGCAGCGGACGGTGCTCGCAGTCGCGCTGGCGGTGTCGCTGGCCGGCTGCACCGCCGAGAGCCTCCTACCCACCAAGCAGCAGTCGCCCGATCTGGCGACGACGAAGGTCGCGCTGACCAGGGCCGAGCTGCCGACGCTCTTCAGGTCGTACGACGCCCGGCTGGGCACCGCCATCACCGCTGCCCGCCCGCCGCACTATCGCAGCGAGTCGTGGCGTCTCGCCGATCGCGGACCGGCGCTCGAGAGCGATCTGTTCGGCACCCGCGTCGGCAGGCTGACACGGCTCGGGCGCCGCACGGTGCCGACCCACCAGGGCGTCGAGGTCTTCTCCGGCCGCTTCGACTCCTACCCGATGTGGTCGCTGGTCGCCTCCACGGTGGACCGGGAGACGCGTGTCGACCTGTTCACCAAGGCGTCCGTGCTGGCGCCCTGGCTGCGGCAGGCCGGCACCGCGCTGTCCCGCGACCTGCCTGATCCGGGACGCCCTCGCCTGCTGCCGAGCGGTGACGAGGCCGCCGCCGCGACCGCCGCCTGGCGCGACTACCTCGAGTCGGGCACGCGCGACGACCGACTGGCTCTCGATCCGGAGTCGCGGACCTGGCGCGACAACATCGCCGACCTCGGCAGCCGCGCGATGTTCCGCGGCTACCGCGTGTCGGTCGAGCCGGCCGGCCTGTCCCGCGTCGTCGAGGTCGAGGACGGGGCACTCGCGATCGTGGCGCTGCGGGTCACGACGCGCTTGGACGGGAGACCCGACCTGAGGGTGCGGTGGGCGCCGCCGTACGGGAGGTATCGCCCGGGTGCCGGTGGGCTGCTGTCCTTCGCCGACGTCGCGGTCGGCCTGATCCATCTGCCGCCGAAGGGTGCGCCGACCCTGCTGGGCTCGACCTTCAGCGAGGTGGCCGTCAGTCGGTGAGGGCGCGGATCCGGGCATCCAGGTCGCGGCGGTTGTCGCGGCGGACGGCGACCTCGACGACCTCGATCCCGCCGTTGGGCGAGGACAGCGCCTGCTCGAGCTCGAGCAGGCTCGTGACGCGCAGGTGCGGGGTCCGGGTCGCCGCACAGAGACTCGCGATGTCCACACCGTGGGGCGTGCCGAAGAGCGCGTCGTAGCGGTCGGCGAACTCGGGAGCACCCTGCTCGAGCATCGAGAAGATCGAGCCGCCGTCGTCGTTGACGACCACGATCGTCAGGTCGGGGCGGGCCTCGGCGGGGCCGAGGACCAGGCCGGTCGCATCGTGCAGGAACGTCACGTCACCCATCAGCGCGAGC
The DNA here is from genome assembly GCF_031422975.1 of Nocardioides sp. GTDB lineage: Bacteria > Actinomycetota > Actinomycetes > Propionibacteriales > Nocardioidaceae > Nocardioides. Next base: position 10,748 of record NZ_JANPEO010000617.1, read on the forward strand.
GCCCTGGTGCTGCGTGGGCGACCGAGCGCGGCGCCGATGGCGGTGGACACGGTGCCGTCGATGCCGGCGAGGCCGCGGTTGGCGATCACCTTGCGGCGGCCGCCGACGTCGTAGCGCGCGACCATCAGGTCGAGGTCGCGGATCGGGCTGGAGGCGCCGACGAACAGGAGGCCGCCGTCGGGCACCGCGCGACTGACCGCGCCCGCGACTTCATGGGGCGTCAGGTCGGCCTCGGCACGCAGCAGGGCGTCCAGCTCGCGACCGACCGAACGGTCCGCGGCCGCCCAGGCGTCGAACCACTCGGTGTCGCTCGACTCGGTCGTGGTGGCGCGGGCCACGGCATGGTCGACGCCGAACGGCCGCTGGCGCCACAGCCCCTGGCCCTCGACGTCCCAGACCTCCACGTCCTCGCGAGCGAGCAGGCGACCGATCGGCCGTGAGAGCGTCGGGTGGCCGGCGACGACCACTCGCTCGATCCGGGCGCCGAGGTCGCCGTCGAGCAGGAGCCGATAGGTCCGCAACGCATGCGTGCCGGTGCGTGAGCCGCTCGTCGGCTCGGCGAACAGCGGCCACTGCCCCCGCTGGGCCAGCACCCGGGCGGACGGTCCGGCCTCGTCGCCGGCGACCACCACCGTGCGCGGGCCGGCCGGGATCTCCACCTCGTCGTGACGCACGCGGGGCCGGTCGTCGATCGTGATCTCCGGGACGTCCCACCGCCCCTCGGGCACCAGCGGGTCGTCGAGCTGGATGTTGAGGTGCCACGGTCCCTGCCGGCCCACCATCGTCAACGCGTCGAGGTCGGCGACGTCGACGAAGTCCAGGTTCGCCAAGATCCCCACCTGGTCGGTGGTCTGGCTCGCGCTGGTGCCGCGCAGTCGCAGCGGCCGGTCGGCGGTCACGAAGAACACCGGCAGGCCCGAGTGCCATGCCTCGAGCGCGGCCGGGTGCAGGTTGGCGACAGCCGTGCCGGAGGTGCACACCACCGCCGCGCGGCGTCCCACCTTGGTCAGGCCGAGGGCCAAGAACCCGGCCGCGCGCTCGTCGATCCGGGTGTGCAGTCGCACCACGCCGGCCCGCGCGGCGTCGTACGCCGCGAACGCCAGCGGGGCGTTGCGAGAGCCGGGCGCCACCACGATCTCGGTCACGCCACGGCTCACCAGCAGCGTGATGACTCCGCGGGCGAGATCGGTCGAGGAGGTCACAGGCCGAGATCCTGCCGTACGGCGCTGAGCCGGCGCTCCCAGTGCGCCACCCGGTCGGGTGGCGCCGCGAGCCGGGCCAGCGCGGCCTCGTCGAGCTCGACCGGACGCACGGGCAGGAAGCCGTCCACCGGCAGCAGGGGTTCGAGCGCCACGTCGTCGGTCAGGAGCTGGACCGTGGCCAGCCCGCAGGCGTGCTCCAACGTGGGCAGCGCGGCGGCGAGCGCGACGCCGGCGGCGATGCCGACACTGGACTCGACCGCGCTCGACACGACGACGGGCATCTCGATGTCCTCGGCGATGCGCAGG
>NZ_JANPEO010000618.1:0-1628 GCF_031422975.1 Nocardioides sp.
GCTCGGTTTCGGGCTCGGCTTCGGCCTTCGGCGTCGGCTCGGGGGCCTTCGCGCTGTGAGCGGGGTCAGGAGCCGCGATGTCGAACAGCGACCCGGTCGAACCGACCTCTGCCGCGGTGGGAGCAGCAGGCTCGGACTTCTTCTCGGGGTCCGCCGTGGCCTCGGCCCTCGCAGCCGACTCATCCTTCGCGGCTGGTTCGGGCTTGGCCGCAGCCTCGGGCGCGGCCAGGTCGAACAGCGACCCGCCCGAGCCCAGATCGGCCGCAGGCTTCGCGGCGGCCGCGGGCTCGCCTTCGGCCTCCGGCTTGGCCTCCGGCTCGGCGGACTCGGTCGGGACGTCCGACGAGTCGGTTGCCGGGGCAGCCGGTTCGTCGGACGTTGTTCCAGACGCGGCGGGCTCGGGTTCGCCGAGGTCGAAGAGCGACCCGCCCGAGGCCGCCGCGGGAGCGGCCTTCTCCTCCGCCGGAGCGGCCGGAGCGGCCGGAGCGGCGGGCTTCTCCGGCGCAGGCGTGTCGAAGAGCGACGACCCACCGGACGCCTTGGCGGCAGGCCCGGCGTCGGCGGTCTCGGTGACGGTGTTCTCCGTGACCGTCACGTCGCCCGCCTCGGGCTCCGCCTTCGTCGCCACGTCGCCGGCAGCCGCGGCGGCCTTCGCCGTACCACCTGACGAGGCAGCGGACACGCCCGCGGGGACCTTGGTCGCCGACTCGCCCTTGACGGACGCGAGCAGCATCTGCGCGACGTCAAGCACCTCGACCTCGTCACGGGCGTTGCCGGCGGCCTGCTCGGCCGTCAGCCCGTCGGAGAGCATCACCCGACAGAACGGGCAGCCGACCGCGATCTGGTCGGCACCGGTGCCGACGGCCTCCTTGGTCCGGTTGAGGTTGATCCGCTCACCGATGTTCTCCTCCATCCACATGCGCGCGCCGCCGGCGCCGCAGCAGAAGGACTTCTCGGGGTTGCGCTCCATCTCCGCGAGCTCGGCGCCCGGCAGGATCTCCAGCAGCTCGCGCGGCGGGGAGTACACCTCGTTGTGGCGGCCGAGGAAGCACGGGTCGTGGTAGGTGATGGAGCGCTTCGCGGCCCCCGCACCTTCCTTGATCGGGGTCAGCCTGCCCTCGCGCACGAGGCGGTTGAGCAGTTGCGTGTGGTGCACGACCTCGAGCTCGACGCCGAAGTCCTTGTACTCGTTCTTGAGCGTGTTGAAGCAGTGGGCGCAGGTCGAGACGACCTTCTTGACCTTGAACTCCTTGAACGTCTCGACGTTCTGCATCGCGAGCCCCTGGAAGACGAACTCGTTGCCGGCGCGACGGGCCGGGTCGCCGGTGCACGTCTCGCCGTTGCCCAGCACACCGAAGGAGATACCGGCCAGGTTGAGCAGCTCGGCCACCGCGCGCGTCGTCTTCTTGGCCCGATCCTCGTACGCCCCGGCGCAGCCGACCCAGAACAGCCAGTCGACCGAGTCGAGCGACTCGAGGTCCTCACCGACGACGGGGACGTCGAAGTCGAGGCCCTTGGCCCAGTCCATCCGCGCCGTGGACGACATGTTCCACGGGTTGCCCTTGTTCTCCAGGCCCTTGAAGAGCTGGTTGAGCTGGGCGGGGAAGTTGGACTCCACGAGCACCTGG
>NZ_JANPEO010000619.1:0-9842 GCF_031422975.1 Nocardioides sp.
GACCTCGCACCGGGTGGCCGACCTCGAGGCCTACCAGGCTGGGGCCGAGCACGGTCCGTGCGTCGAATCGATGCGCGAGAAGCGCGCGGTGTCCGTCGCCACCGCTGACGAGGCGAATGCGCGGTGGCCAGGCTTCGGGGACCGGATGCGGGTCGCCGGCTACGAGCGGGTCTACGCGGTGCCGATGGTGTGGCAGGGCGTGGGCGTGGGCGGTCTCAACCTGTTCTGGACGGACCCCGGCACCGGGTCCGTCGACGGGGTCCTGCTGCAGACCTACGCCGACATCCTCACCCTCGCGGCCGTCTACGTGCGCCCGCTGTCGGCCGATGACGCGGCCCAGCACCTGCAGGAGGCGCTCGAGGAGCGCGGCGGCATCGAGCAGGCCAAGGGTGTGCTCGCCTGGCAGTACGACGTCGACATGTCCGAGGCCTACTTCGCGCTGCTCCAAATCGCCGAGGAGCGCAGCCTGACGCTGGGCGAGGCCGCCGACGCGGTCGTCGAGAGCGCCGTACGAGGCGAGACCGGCTGACCGGGTCGTCGTCTTCAGCCCACGCTCAGGCGGGACTGGCATCCTTGGTCCGTGCCCCAGACCCGTCCCCGCGTGCTCGTCGTCGACGACGACAAGGCCGTGCGCGAATCGTTGCGGCGATCGCTCGAGTTCAACGGCTACGACGTGTCCCTGGCCGCCGACGGCGCGGAGGCGCTGGCCACTCTCGGCACCACCCGCCCCGACGTGGTCGTGATGGACGTGATGATGCCGCGACTCGACGGGATCGAGGCGACCCGCGCGCTGCGAGCGACCGGCAACGACGTACCCGTCCTCGTCCTCACCGCCCGTGACGCGGTCGGCGATCGGGTGGAGGGGCTCGATGCGGGGGCCGACGACTACCTGACGAAGCCGTTCGCGCTCCAGGAGCTGCTCGCCCGACTGCGCGCGCTGTTGCGCCGCGTCGTGCCGACCGAGGACGACGAGTCGTTGGCGTTCGCCGACCTGTCAATGGACATCGGGTCGCGCGACGTCCGCCGCGGTGAGCGCCTGATCGAGCTGACCCGGACCGAGTTCACGCTGCTGGAGATGTTCCTGCGTCGGCCGAGGCGGGTGCTCGAGCGGTCCTTCATCCTCGAGGAGGTGTGGGGCTACGACTTCCCGACGAGCGCCAACTCGCTCGAGGTCTACGTCGGCTACCTGCGCCGCAAGACCGAGGCCGAGGGCGAACCGCGACTGATTCACACCATCCGCGGCGTCGGCTACGTGCTGAAGGAAGCATGAGCTGGCCGGCCGGCCGCTGGCACTACCGGCGTTCCCTGGCGTCTCGGGTCGCGTTGCTGACCACGGCGGCGGTCGGCGCCTCGATCGCGGTGATGGCCCTGGGTGCCTTCATGGTGATGCGGATGCAGCTGCAGTCCTCGCTGGACGAGTCGCTGCTCAACCGGGCGACCAAGGCCGCCGAGAGCACCGCCCTGTCCCAGGCGACCGCGCAGGACGTGCCGGCCTGGATGCTCGGAGCCGCCGACGTGCGGGTCATCTTCATCACCGCCGAGCGCGGCGTTCTCTCCGCCGACAACCTGCCCACCTTCACCCTCGGCAAGCCTGAGCTGGCCGTCGCCGCGGGCCGGTCGCCGTCCTCGATCCGCACCGTCGCCGACAAGGACGGCGCCCGCTACCGCGTCGCCACCGTGCAGGCCGGCAGCGGCCAGGCGCTGGTGCTCGCGCAGGCGCTGGAGTCCCAGGACCGCACGCTGCGCAGGCTCGGCACGGTGATGCTGATCTCCGGCGGTCTCGGCATCCTGGCCGCAGCCCTCTCCGGATGGGCGGTCGCGACCAACGGCCTGCGGCCCGTCCGCCGCCTGGCCCAGTCGGTCGAGAAGAACGCCGTCACCGGGAACCTCACACCGCTGCCCGTCGGGGGCGACGACGAGATCGCCCGGCTTACCACGGCGTTCAACCAGATGCTCGGCGCCCTCACCGCCTCGCGCGACCGCCAACGCCGGCTGGTGGCCGACGCGAGCCACGAGCTCCGGACACCCCTGACCTCGTTGCGCACCAACCTCGACCTGCTGGCCCAGGCGGACAGCTCCGAGGGTGGCCTTCCCCCCGAGTCTCGACGTGAGCTGCTCGACGACGTGCGCGGCCAGATCGAGGAGCTCACCACCCTCGTCGGCGACCTCGTCATGCTCGCCCGCGAGGAGCAGCCCGATTCCTCGGTCGCCACCCTGGACCTGGCCGAGGTGGCAGATCGCGCCGTGACGCGCGTGCGCCGCCGCGCTCCCGGGGTCGACTTCGACGTACACCTCGAGCCGTGGACCGCCGCGGGCGACGCCACCGGGCTGGAGCGCGCGATCACCAACGTGCTCGACAACGCGGCGAAATGGAGCCCCCCCGGCGCGACGATCACGGTGCGGCTGGTCGCCGGGGTGCTGACCGTCGACGACCAGGGTCCGGGGATCAGCGCGGCCGACCTGCCGCACGTCTTCGAGCGCTTCTGGCGCGCCGACGAGTCGCGCTCGATGCCCGGCTCGGGACTCGGGCTGGCGATCGTGCGTCAGGTCGTCGACCAGCATGCTGGTCGGGTCGTGGTCACCGAGGCGCCGGGGGGCGGGACGCGGATGTCGGTGTCGATCCCGGGCGGCTAGTCGGTTTCCCCGGATATCCGGGGAAGTTCACGCTGTGCCACCCAGGCATTGGTCGCACAGCGTGAGTTTCGCTCACACAGGTCGCTGGAAGACCGACAGAAGCCGGGCGGCCTTCCAGCAAGACTCGGCCCACTCGTCGTCGAGGTCGGAGCGGACCGTGATCCCGCCGCCGGTCCCGAGGGTCCAGTGCCCGTCGCCGGCCGTCATCAGCGAGCGGATCACCACCCCGAGGTCGGCCGGGCCGTCGCCGCTGATCCAGCCGAAGGCACCGGCATACACCCCGCGGGCGGTCTCCTCGACCTCGTCGATGATCTCCATCGTGCGCTGCTTGGGCGCCCCGGTCATCGAGCCGGCGGGGAACAGCGCCCGCAGCGCCCCGAGTGTCGACACGTCGTCACGCAGCCGCCCGCTCACCGTCGAGACCAGCTGGTGCACCGACTCGTAGGTCTCGACCTCCATCAGTGCCGGCACCTCGACCGACCCCACTTCGCACACCATGGCCAGGTCGTTGCGCAGCAGGTCGACGATCATCAGGTTCTCGGCGCGGGTCTTCGGGTCGCTGGCCAGGCTCGCGCGCAGCGCGTCGTCGTCGGCCGGCGTTGCGCCGCGCGGGGTCGTGCCCTTGATCGGCTTGGTCTGGAGGGTCCGGTCGGGGGTGATCAGCGCGTAGCGCTCGGGGCTGGAGCTGAGCAGCCACGCCCGGTGGCCTTCGACGTCGTGCTGGAGGAATCCGGCGTACGGCGCGGGGTTGAGGTCGCGGAGCCGGAGGTAGGCATCGGCCGGGTGCTCGGCGACCTCCTCGGCCAGCCGGTAGGTGAGGTTGACCTCGTAGGAGTTGCCGGCGCGCAGCTGCTCCTGGACGGCGGCGAAGGCTGCGGCGTACTCCTCGGGGGGACTGGTCAGGGAACTCTTGCGCGTGTCAGGGGATGCAACCCCTGACATGTGCGGGAGTCCCCGGATATCCGGGGACTTCGACACAGACCCGGCATGCTCGAAGATCCGCACGTGCCCCGCCCGCATCCACGCGGCATCGGGCAGGCCCGGGTCCGGGCGGGCCGGCAGGTCGGGGCGGCACGCGTAGCCGAAGTAGCCGAACCACTGCTCCCCCGGGAGCATCGACGCCTCGAGTACGCCGAAGACGTCGTCGCCCACGACCTCGGAGCGTCCGCCGGCGTGCCGCGTGACCTCGCGGCGTGCCGCGTCATAGGTCAACGACACGTCGTCCTCGTCGAGCCACCCGATCAGCGAACGCCGTCCCGACCACTCGCGGGCCCCGCCGCCGTCGAGCCAGAAGCAGCGCGGGTGCTCGGCGGCGACGGTCCGGAAGACGTCGACGGGCTCGGTCATGCGAGGAAGTTCGCGATCATGTCGAAGCCACACGACGACAGGATCGACTCGGGGTGGAACTGCACACCCTCGAGCGGGAGCGAGCGGTGGCGCACACCCATCACCACACCGTCCTCGGACCACGCGGACGCGACCAGCGAGGGGGGCAGCATGGTCGCCGCCAGCGAGTGGTAGCGCACCGCGTCGAAGATCGTCGGCAGCCCCGCGAACACGCCGGCCCCGTCGTGCCGGATCACCGCCACGTCGCCGTGCGCCGGCTCGACGCGCGAGACGACGCCGCCGTACGCCGTCACCAGGCCCTGCATCCCGAGGCACACCCCGAGCACGGGGGTCGTGCCGGCGAGCAGCACCTCCGTGCCGACGGCGAAGTCGGCGACATCGCCCGGATGGCCGGGACCGGGCGACAGGATCACGTGCGAGTGGCCCAGCACGTCAGCCACTGTGACCGCGTCGTGCTGCACGACCCTCGGCAGGACGCCCGTGACACCCGCGACGAGGTGCACGAGGTTCCACGTGTAGGAGTCGTGGTGGTCGACCACGATGACGTCCGGCGGCACAGGCCGAACGCTAGCCCTACAGCGTGAGACCCCGGCAGGTGCCGTCCACCGGCTCGTTGCCGGACTGGACGGCGCACAGGTCGAAGGCCGCCAGCTTGTCGCGGAGCAACCGCACCTCGGGCGCATACCGAGCCTTGGCGAAGGCGTTGGTCCTCTCCCAGACCCGGTTCCTGTACGGGTAGAACTCGTAGCCGTAGTCGGTGCGCTCGGCCGCGTTGTCGAAGTCGTAGCGGATCAGCAGGCCGGTGGCGCTGCGCACTGCGACGTAGGACGGGATGCGGTCGAGCTCATCGCCGTTGAGCGCGGAGTCGGGGTCCTTGCGGGTGAGCGCCTGGGCCGTGTGCTCGAAGAAGACGTAGTTGCGGCGCACGAGCGCTGGGTCACCGAACGTCGGCACCAGCGAGGCGCCGAACCGGTAGGGCTGCGGCGCCAGCCCGGCCAGCTCCTCGAAGGTCGGCGCGAGGTCGATGTTGGAGGTCAGCTCGGCGCGAGTGCCCTTGACGACGCCCGGCCCGACGACGAGCAGCGGCACGTGCACGTCGGTGTCGTAGGCCGTGCCCTTGCCGCGGCCGAGGCCGTTCTGGCCGAGGTGGAACCCGTTGTCGGAGGTGAACACGACATACGTGTTGTCGTCGACGCTGCGCAGGATCTTGCGAACGGTGCGGTCGATCGACTGCGCCATCATCGCGCGGTTGCGCAGGTCGTTGATGCTGACGGCCGCGCGGAACGGGTTGGCGCGGGTGTTCCACCGCTGCGCCGGCCTGCCCCTGCTGGTCAGCGGATGGTTGTCAGAGCGGTTGTCCCCGAAGCCGGGCAGGTCCCTGGTGGTGAGGGCCTGGCACGCGACCGGGCCGCAGTTGCCCGGCTTGCCGTCGTGCGGCCGGTCCCGGAACATCGGCGGGAACACCGGGTCGCCCGGGTAGTAGGGCTTCGGCTGCGTGCGATTGTGCGGCGCGTAGGCCGCGACCTCGAGGAAGTACGGCGCGTTGCCGGCCTGGTGTCGCCTGATGAAGCTCATGGCGTAGTCGTCGATCACACTGCCCGCATAGGCCCTGTCGCGCTCGGCCATCGGCGCCGACAGCGGCGGCGCCTCGTGCGGCCTGACCGGCAGGCGGCCGTTGCCGAGGCGGGTCGAGGCGAAGTCCCAGCCGTCGTAGGCGGACCCGAAGACGACGTTGAACTCCGACCAGCCGGGCGGCGCCGGGGGCAGGGCGCGGCCGGGGACCCATTCGTACTCGTTGAGGTACTTGCCGACGAAGCCGGTGGTGTAGCCGGACTGCTGCAACGCGACGTTGAACGAGCGCTCGGGGTTGCCGTTGCTCTCGAAGGCCGACCAGCCACCGAGCGGCATGCCGCCCGCGGTACCGGAGGTGTTGGTGAGGACGCCGGTCTGGTGCGGGTACTGCCCGGTGAACAGGCTGGCCCGCGAGACGCAGCACAGGGAGTCGACGACGAAGGCGTGGGAGTAGTCCGCGCCGCGGCGGCGCATGTCGCGCGCGGCCCGCAATGTCTGGACGAGATCCATCGAGAAGTCGTCCATCAGCACCAGCACGATGTTGGGGCGACGCGACATCCGCTTGGCCGGCAACGGCTCGGCGTTGGCACCCGCGACCTGGAGGCGGTTGGCCTCGCCGGTGTCGATCGCACCCTCGGCGCTGCCGTCGCCGCCGGAGCCGCCGGTGACCGCGCCACACGCGGTCAGGGCGAGCAGACAGGCGACCGCCACGGATCGTCGTACCAGCAGCAAGGACTTCCCCGTCCAGTGATGAGCGCTCACACATGGTGACGCACGCGACCGACCTTCCGTTGCCCGGCACACCCTAACGCAAAGTCTACTAGATTGATCCAGAATTGCCGACGAGGGCCTGCGCAAGGTCGTGGATGAGGTCGTAGCCGTGCTCGGTGAGGATCGACTCCGCATGGAACTGGATGCCGCGATAGTGCGGTCCCGCCACGAGGTGGACGTCACCGGTCGCCTCGTCGCGCTCAACGGTGACGCCCTCCGGGAGCACGCCCGGGTCGGTGACCCGGCCGACGAAGGTGTTGTAGAAGCCGACCCGCTCGGTGCGCCCGCGGTAGGGGACCCGAGACTGCGTGCCCTGGAAGACGATGTCCTTGAACGCGAGCGGGATGCCCAGGCGATCACACAGCGTCTGGTGGCCGAGGCACACCGCCAGGAACGGCTGGCCGCTCGCGAGCAGGTCGTCGACGGCCGTGCGGAACGTCGCGATCTTGGGATGCGCGCCGTCGCGCGGATCGCCCGGCCCCGGGCCGACGATCACCAGGTCGGCGCCGTCGAAGGCAGCGGTGGTGTAGTCCTCGTGCCGCACCACCGTCGAGGTCATGCCGAAGACGCCGAGCACGTGCCGCAGCATGTTCACGAAGTCGTCCTCGCCGTGCAGGATGACCACTCGTTTGCCCTTGAGTGTCGGGTCCGGCGGCGCACCCTCCTGGTCGGTGAGCCAGAAGCGGCTCAGCCGCTGGTTGCGGGTGCCGAGCGCGAGCAGCACGTCCTCGTCACGCGCAAGAGCAGCGATCGCGTCGCCGTCGACGGTGGCGACCGGCACCAGCCCGAAGGCGCTGAGGATGCCGCCCGCCTTGGCATGCGTCTCGGCGACTTCGTAGGCCGCATTGCTGTCGCGCACCAGGGTGGCTCCGGCCGTCACCTTGAGGTCGCCCTGCGGCGAGACGTCGGCGGTACGGATCAGGATCGGGCTGTCCATCGTGTGGTTGCCCTGCTTGTCGCGACCGAACAGCGCGAGCGCCGAGCCGTAGTAGCCGCGGCCCTCCGTCTCGTAGGCGCTGATCAGCCGGCAGGCGTTCTCGACCGGGGCGCCGGTCACCGTGGCGGCGTACATCGTGTCCCGCAGGATCTCGCGCGGGTCGCGCTCGCTGCGACCGGCGAGGAGGTACTCGGTGTGCACGAGGTGGGTCATCGGCTTGAGGAACGGCCCGAGCACCTGGCCGCCCTCGTGGCAGATGTCGCACATCATCTTCAGCTCTTCGTCGACGACCATGAAGAGCTCGAAGATCTCCTTCTCGTCGGCGAGGAACTCGAGGAGTCGCTCCTTCAGCTCTTCCTCGTCACCACCCCTGCCCACCCGGAACGTCCCCGAGATCGGGTTCATCCGCACGTCGCTGACTCCCGTGAGCCGACTCGGTCGCTCGCTCGTTGCTCGCTCGGCTCCGTCGTCGGCGGCCTTCACCGACACGTGCCGCTCCGGGCTCGCGCCGATCAGGAACCGGTCGCCGGTGAAGAAGATGAAGGTCCAGTAGGCCCCACGCTCGCGCACGAGGAGCCGCCGGAAGACCGTGAGGGCGCGCTCGGCGTCCCAGTCGGCGACGACCGCGCGGTAGTGGCGGCCGATGACGAGGTTGGCGCCCTCACCCTGACCGATCTCGTCGGAGATGATCCGCTCGACGATGGTCGCGTAGTCCTCGTCGTCGATCACGAAGCCGCCGCGGTCGGCGAACTCGACGGGAACGTCGGGGAGCGCCGCGATCAGGTCCTCGACGCCGACCTCGTGCTCCTCGGTGATGTCGACGACGACCAGCGGGGTGCCGTCGTCGATCACGTCGAAGCCTCGCTCGGCGATCTGGCGAAACGGCACCGCGACCAGCCGGTCGGCGCTGCGCCCCGGCTCCGGGACGCCGTCCTCGAGCGGGATGTCGAGGATTGACTCGACCTCACTCCGGGTCCCGCCGATGATGCCTGCGGTGGGTGCCGCCTTGCGCCGGATCACCGCCCACGCCTGCTGCCCCTGGACCTGCTCCAGGAGGGCGTGGACGTCACCAGCGGCAGTCATGGGCGAAACCCTACGGGCCATCGACCCTGTCCCAGGCACCCCGCCGCTGGGTGAGCAGGCGCGCCAGCGCGGTGCCGAAATCAGGGCCGCCCGCGAACTGCAGGCAGTTCGTCCACCCACCGCGCGCACGCCACGCAGGACCTCGACCACTACGTGATCAGGCAGAAACCGACTCGGCGACCACCGCTTCGGGCGTGCCCGGCCGGACCCGGCGATGCAGGATCCGGTCCTTGAGCGCCAGCGCCGGCCGCTCGACCAGGTGCCAGGACAGGATCGCGAACACAGCCGTGATGCCCAGCACGGTCACGAAGTTGACCGCGGTACCGCGCACGCCCCACTGGTCGATGACCAGCTGTTGCACGGGGAAGGCGTAGAGGTAGAGGCCGTAGGAGAAGTCGCCGAAGCGCGCAGTCCGCGCGACGTACGGCGTGCGCGCCAGGCCGATGGTCAGCACGGTGTACGGGATGGCGATCGAGCCGGTCTCGATGGCCCATTGCGGCCAGGCGACGGCGATGACCGACTGCGCGGCCATCAGCGCCACGGCGATGTCGGTCCGGAGGAGGAACCACGACCACTGCTTGACCGCGATGCGCAGGAAGGCGCCGCCCGCGAAGTAGACCCACAGGCCGGCGGCGTCGCGCAGCCGGACGGCATAGAAGAGCGGGGACGCCTCCATCGGCGCCTCGGCGAGCCGGATCGTGACGATCAGGGCCGCCAGCGCCGCGAAGGGGCGCAGCAGGCGGGGAAAGAGGAAGAGCAGGGGTGCCGCGAGGTAGCACAAGAACTCCACGAACAGCGTCCAGAGGGAGCCGTTCACCGCGCCCGGTAGGGGGTTGGTGGCCCACACCCCGGGCAGCGGGAACTGCACCCACAGTCGGATGTTGTGGGTCACGTAGCCGTCCGTCAGCGGATCGGCGAAGTAGGCATCACGGGTGAGCGTGGTCACGAGGGGCCCGAGGACGTACGCCGTCAGCAGCACCAGCACGACCAGTGCCGGGAAGATCCGCAGTGATCGGGCGAGCAGGTAGGTCACCGGGTTGCGGGTGCGCTCGAAGCTCGCGGTGATGAGGTAGCCGGAGATGGCGAAGAACACGATGACGCCGAGGGTCTGCAACGGATAGCCCAGCACGACCGGGATCTGCTCGGGGTGCCCGCGCAGCGAATAGGAGTGAGCGAACATCACCACGAGGGCACCGACCAGGCGCAGGGCGTCGAAATTGTTGGACCGGTGACCCTGATCCCCCAGGACCTTGGACACCTCAGCCGACCGTGGTCAACAACTGCGTGGCTCGGGTGAGCACGACATAGAGCGTCGAGCGCCCGGTCACCGACTCGTCCTCGATCTCCTGCGGCCCCACGACCACGATGGCGTCGAACTCGAGACCCTTGGTGTCGAGTCCGGTCAGCACCACGACCCGGTCCTCTCCGCTCGGGGTCACCGAGGAGTCCACGGCGGCGCGCGCGCCTGCGGCGTCGTCGGCCAGCTCCGGCCAGGAGG
>NZ_JANPEO010000620.1:0-4389 GCF_031422975.1 Nocardioides sp.
TCGGCCTGCTGGCGGGCTCGCTCGCACTCGCCGTACCCCTCGTCTTCGGCGCCCTCGGCGGCGTCCTCGGCGAGCGGGCCGGTGTCGTCAACATCGCGATCGACGGCCAGCTGCTCCTCGGCGCGTTCGCCGCGGCGATCATCGGCTCCTCCACCGGCTCGCCGTGGGCCGGCCTGGTCGCGGCCATGTTCGCGGGAGCCCTGGTGGCGCTCGTGCTGGGTGTCTTCGCCATCACCTACCTCGTCGACCAGGTGATCGTCGGGGTGGTGCTCAACGTGCTCGTCATCGGCCTGACCAGCTTCATGTTCAGCCAGGTGCTGGCCCCCAACGCCGCCACCCTCAACTCGCCCCCGCGCTTCCCGCGCGTGCCCATCCCCCTGCTGGGCGACGTGCCGCTGATCGGGCCGATCTTCTTCCGCCAGACCATGATCGTCTACCTGCTCTACATCGCGGTGGCGCTCGTGACGTTCGCCCTCTACCGCACCCGGTGGGGACTCCGGGTGCGTGCCGTGGGCGAGCACCCCCTGGCGGCGGACACCGTCGGCATCAAGGTCAATCTCACCCGCTACCGCACCATCGTGCTGGCCGGTGCGATCGCCGGCATGGGTGGCGCGTTCTTCACCCTCGTCTCGGTGCCGCAGTTCAACCGCGAGATGACCGGCGGCGCCGGCTACATCGCCCTGGCCGCGGTCATCTTCGGGAAGTGGGACCCGGTCCGCGCGACGCTGGCCGCCCTGCTGTTCGGGTTCGCCTCCAACCTCCAGGGCGTGCTGGCGGTGCTCGGGTCCCCGGTGCCCAGCCAGTTCATGCTGATGCTGCCCTACGTCATCACGATCTTCGCGGTCGCCGGCCTGGTCGGCCGTTCGCGGCCCCCCGCGGCCGACGGCGTGCCGTACCAGAAGGAGTAGCGCAGCGCCGACCGGTCAGCCGGTCAGCCGGTCAGTGCAGCGACGGCGGCCTCGGCGAGCACGCGGGCGCCGATGCAGGTCGCGCGCTCGTCGACGCGAAGATTGCCCTGGTGGAGGTCATAGGTCGGCCCGCCCGGTGTGCGGGTGCCGAGCCTGGCCATCGAACCGGGGATCCGGTCGAGGTACCACCCGAAGTCCTCGCCGCCGAGACTCTGGGTCGTGGAGACGTGTCCGTGGTAGCCGAGCACCCGCTCCACCGCGCCGGCGAGGATCGCCGTCGCCGCCACGTCGTTGACGACGGGCGGCACGCCGCGCTGATAGGTGACCTCGGCGGAGACACCGTACGGCGCCACGATCTGGCCCACCAAGGTGCGGACGAGGTGCTCGGCGTCGGCCCACGCGACCGCGTCGAGCATCCGCACGGTGCCGGCGAGCGTGCCACGACCAGGGATCACGTTGGCGGCGGCGCCGGCCTGCACCATGCCCCACACGACGCTGACACCGGCGCGCGGGTCGAGGCGACGACTGAGGATGGCCGGCAGCTCGGTGATCAGCTTGCCGAGCGCGAAGGTGAGGTCCTCGGTGAGGTGGGGGCGACTCGTGTGCCCGCCCTTGCCGCCGAGCCGGACGAACAGCGAGTCCGCAGCGCCGGTCAGCGGCCCCTCACGCAGACCGAGTCGACCGACGTCGAGGCTGGGGTCGCAGTGCAGGCCGAAGACCTGGTGCACGTCATCGAGCACGCCGGCCTGGATCAGGTGCAGCGCTCCCCCGGGCATGATCTCCTCGGCCGGCTGGAAGAGCAGGCGCACCCGCCCGTGCAGGAGCCCGCTCGCCTGCACCTCGTTGATGGCCAGCGCCGCCCCCACCAGCGCGGCGGTGTGCACGTCGTGGCCGCAGGCGTGGGCCACACCGGGAATCGTGCTGGCCCACGGGTCCTTGGTGAGGTCCTCGACCGGCAGGGCGTCGAGGTCGGCTCGCAGCGCGACCCGCCGCTCGCCCGTCCCGATCTCTGCGATGAGACCGCCGCCGGCGATCTCGGTGACCTCCCAGTCGGTGCCGGCGAGGGCGTCGATCACCTTCCCCGTCGTGCGCGCCTCGGTCCACGCCAGCTCCGGATGGGCATGCAGGTCGCGGCGGAAGTCGATGAGCTGGTCGGCGTACTTCTCGATGACGGTGGCGATGAGCGTCGTCGGAGATTCGCCTGCGGGGGTGTCGGACATGATCTGCCCAGCGTAGTTGAGGCGACGCCGACCCTCACCGAATGCTCAGGAGTCGTACGCCGCGAGGATCCGGTCGGCCGCCATCGGGGCGGCCAGCTCGCCCGACAGCACGGCCGCGCGGATCTCGTCGCGGATCGCCGCCACGCCCGGTGACCGGCGCAGGCGCTGGTCGAGCTCGTCGCGCACCAGCGCCCAGGTGAAGTCGAGCTGCTGACCGGCCCGTTTGCGGGCCAGGCCGTCGGTGCCGAGGTGCTCGCGATGGGCCAGCACGCGCGCCCATACCTCGTCGACCCCCACGTCGTTGAGAGCCGAACACGTCACGACGGGCGGAGCCCATTCGCCACGTCCGCGGACCAGGCGGAGTGCGCCGGCGAGCTCGCGGGCGGCTCCGCGGGCCTCCTGCTCGCGATCACCGTCGGCCTTGTTGACCGTGATGACGTCGGCGATCTCGAGGATGCCCTTCTTGATGCCCTGCAGCTGGTCGCCGGTGCGGGCGAGGGTAAGGAAACAGAAGGTGTCGACCATGCCGGCGACCGTCACCTCGGACTGGCCGACGCCCACCGTCTCGACGAGCACCACGTCGTAGCCGGCCGCCTCGAGCACGAGCATCGCCTGCGTCGTCGCGCGAGCGACCCCACCGAGGGTGCCGGCCGACGGCGAAGGACGGATGAAGGCGTTGGGGTCCACGGACAGTCGCGCCATCCGGGTCTTGTCCCCGAGCACGGAACCTCCCGTGCGCACCGACGACGGGTCGACCGCGAGCACGCCCACCCGATGTCCGGCGGCGGTCAGCCGCGAGCCGAGGGCCTCGATGAAGGTGGACTTGCCGACGCCGGGGACGCCGGAGATGCCGACCCGGATCGCGGTGCTCGGATCTGCCAGCGATGCCAGCAGCCCGCGCGCCAGGACCCGGTGCTCCGGCCTGGACGACTCGACGAGCGTGATCGCCCGCGAGACGGCGGCCCGCTGGCCGGCGCGGACGCCCTCGACCAGCGCGGGGACGTCAGGCGTCACGGAGTCGCGCCAGCAGGTCGAGCGCCGAGTCGGCGATCACCGTGCCCGGCAGGAACACCGCGGCGGCACCCATGTCCTTGAGCGTCTGCACGTCATCGGGCGGGATCACGCCGCCGATGACGATCATGATGTCCGGGCGGCCCTGGTCGGCGAGCGCCTGCCTGAGCGCCGGCAGCAGCGTCAGGTGTCCGGCCGCCAGCGAGGAGACCCCCACGATGTGGACGTCGGCGTCGATCGCCTGCTGGGCGACCTCCTCGGGCGTGGAGAACAGCGGGCCGACGTCGACGTCGAAGCCCAGGTCCGCGAACGCCGTGACGACGACCTTCTGGCCACGGTCGTGGCCGTCCTGGCCCATCTTGGCGACCAGGATGCGCGGTCGGCGACCCTCCTGCGCCTCGAACTCGTCGGTGGCCGCGAGCACCTGGGCGACCTTGCCGTTGGCAGCCCCATTGTCCGCCATGTCGGCCTCGTCGCGATACACGCCGCTGATCGTACGGATCACGGCCTGGTGTCGGCCGTAGACCTTCTCGAGCGCGTCCGAGATCTCGCCGACGGTGGCCTTGGCGTGTGCCGCGTCGACCGCGAGCGCGAGCAGGTTGCCCTCGAGCGAGCCGCCACCGACCGCGCCGGCCTCGGCCGACCTGGTGAGTGCGTCCAGCGTGCGGCGTACGTCGTCGTCGTTGCGCTCTGCGCGCAGCCGCTCCAGCTTGGCGATCTGCTGGCGGTAGACGTCGTCGTTGTCGACGCGGAGCACGTCGAGCTTGTCCTCCACGGGGAGGCGGAACGTGTTGACGCCGATCACCTTCTGCGAGCCGGCGTCGATGCGGGCCTGGGTGCGGGCAGCCGCCTCTTCGATGCGCATCTTCGGGATGCCCAGCTCGATCGCCTTGGCCATGCCGCCGGCGCGCTCGGCCTCGAGGATGTGCGCCCACGCCCGCTCGGCGAGGTCGTGGGTGAGCCGCTCGACGTAGTAGGAGCCGGCCCACGGGTCGATGATCTCGGTGGTCCGCGACTCCTGCTGGAGCAGCAGCTGGGTGTTGCGGGCGATACGGGCCGAGAAGTCGGTGGGCAGCGCGATCGCCTCGTCGAGGGCGTTGGTGTGCAGCGACTGGGTGTGCCCCTGGGTCGCGGCCATCGCCTCGATGCAGGTGCGGCCGACGTTGTTGAAGACGTCCTGCGCCGTCAGGGACCACCCGGAGGTCTGGCAGTGAGTCCTCAGGCTGAGCGACTTGGGGTTGTGCGGACTG
>NZ_JANPEO010000621.1:0-1527 GCF_031422975.1 Nocardioides sp.
CCGGGGTCATCCAGGAGTTCGTCACCGCCGCCCGCAACGCGGTCGAGGCCGGCCTCGACGGGGTGGAGGTGCACGCCGCCAACGGCTACCTGATCCACCAGTTCCTGGGACAGTCCTCCAACACCCGCAGCGACGGGTACGGCGGGTCACCCCAGGCCCACGCCCGGTTCGCGATCGAGGTGACCCGGGCCGTGGCCGAGGCGATCGGCGCCGACAAGGTCGGCATCCGGATCTCCCCCGCCCACAACATCCAGGGCGTGCTGGAGGAGGACGAGGCGTTCACCGCGGCGGTCTACGAGACGCTGCTCGACGGCATCAAGGACCTCGACCTGGCCTACCTCAGCATCCTCGCCGACCCGCGCAGCCGGCTCGTCGCGGACCTGAGGGCGCGGTTCGGCGGTCCGGTCATGCTCAACTCCGGCTTCAGCGACGTCACCGACCTCGAGTTCGTCGAGTCGATCCTCGACGAGGACCTCGGCGACCTGGTCGCCGTCGGTCGCGAGTTCCTGGCCAACCCCGACCTCGCCGAGCGGTGGCGCGCCGGGGCCGAGCTCAACCGGCCCAACCAGGAGACCTTCTACGGTGGCGGCGCCGAGGGTTACACCGACTACCCGACGCTCGAGGCCAGCTGATGCGCGCCGTCGTCTACACCCACAGCGGCGACTCCACCGTGCTCGACCTGGTCGAGCGCGACGCCGCGGAGCCCGGGCCGGGCGAGGTCCGGGTGCGGATCGTGCGCGCCGGGGTCAACCCCACGGACTGGAAGTTCCGCGCCGGCGGCATGGGCGAGCTGGCCTTTCCCGAGATCGTGCCCGGCCAGGACGGTGCCGGCGTGGTCGACGCGGTCGGCCCGGACGTGACCGGGTTCGCCGTGGGCGACCGGGTCTGGACGATGCTCGCGCAACACACCCGTCCCGGGGGTACGGCGCAGGAGCTGGTCGTGCTCCCCGTCGACAACCTCACCGCACTCCCCGAAGCCGCGTCCTTCGACGTGGGCGCCGCGCTCGGGGTCCCCGCGGTCACCGCTCATCGTGCGCTGACCACCTCCGAGGACGGCCCCGACCGGCTCGCCCCGGGTGCGCTGGCCGGCCTGACGGTGCTGGTCTCGGGTGGGGCCGGAGCGGTCGGCAACGCCGCCATCCAGCTGGCCAGATGGGCCGGCGCGGACGTGATCAGCACGGTGAGCAGCGACCAGAAGGCCGTCCTTGCGAGGGCGGCCGGCGCCCAGCACACCGTGAACTACCGCGAGGGCGACCCGGTGGCGGCGATCCGCGACCTGGCACCGGGCGGGGTCGACATCGTCGTCGAGGTGGCGCCGGCGCAGAACCTGCGTCTCGACCTCCAGGTGATCCGGCCCCGCGCCACGATCGCGATCTACGCCAACAACGGTGGCGACGAGGTGACCCTCAGCGTGCGCGAGACGTTCTCCACCAACGCGCGCTTGCAGTGGGTGCTGCTCTACACCGTCGGCCAGGCGGCACTGCGGGCCGCGGCCGACGACATCACCGCCGCCCTGGTCGACGGCGC
>NZ_JANPEO010000622.1:0-3442 GCF_031422975.1 Nocardioides sp.
CGAGGTAGCGGGCCATCTCTCAGCCCTGCTGGGCCGCACGCATGTCGCGGCGCAGCTCGGGCGGCAACGCGAAGATGAGCGACTCCTCGGCCGAGTGGACGGCGCGTGCGGCGGGGTAGCCGCGATCGGCGAGGAAGGAGAGCACGCCGTCGACGAGGTCCTCCGGCACCGACGCACCTGAGGTCACACTCACGTTGGCGACGCCGTCGAGCCAGGCCTCGTCGATCTCGGTGTGGTCGTCGACCAGGTAGGACGCCTTGGCGCCGGCCTCGAGGGCCACCTCGACGAGTCGCACCGAGTTGGAGGAGTTGCGCGAGCCGACGACGATCACCAGATCGGCGTTGGGCGAGATCTCCTTGACCGCGAGCTGACGATTCTGGGTGGCGTAGCAGATGTCGTCGCTGGGCGGGTCGAGCAGCAGCGGGAACTTCAGCCGGATCGCGGCGACGGTCTCGAGCGTCTCGTCGACCGACAGCGTCGTCTGCGAGAGCCAGGCCACCTTGGCAGGGTCCCGCACGACGATGCTGTCGACGTCGTCGGGGCTCTGCACGAGCTGGATGTGATCGGGTGCCTCACCGGCGGTGCCCTCGACCTCTTCGTGGCCCTCGTGACCGATGAGCAGGATGTCGTAGTCGTCGCTGGCGAAGCGCTTCGCCTCGTGGTGCACCTTGGTCACGAGCGGGCAGGTGGCGTCGATGGTCTTGAGGCCACGATCCGATGCCTCGGCGTGCACCGCGGGCGAGACGCCGTGGGCGGAGAACACCACCGTCTGGCCCTCGGGCACCTCGTCGAGCTCCTCGACGAAGCTGGCGCCGCGGGATTCGAGATCGGCCACGACGTGCTTGTTGTGGACGATCTGCTTGCGCACGTAGACCGGCGCGCCGTAGAGGTCGAGCGCCTTCTCGACGGTGATGACGGCCCGGTCCACCCCGGCGCAGTAGCCGCGCGGCGCGGCCAGGAGGACTTCGCGCGCCGCATCGGGGTCCAGGACGGGCGGGAGGCCCAAGTTGGTGCTCATGTGGCGAGTCTATGAGCAGAGCGGGTACACCGCCGTGTCGGTGCGCTCCCCTAGAGTCACCGCCGTGCCCACCCTCCGCGACGCGACCCAGGAAGCCCCGGCGCCGGTCCGCGCCGTGGCCAACGCCGTCAGCCAGTGGATCGACCAGCTCGGGGGCGTCTGGGTCGAGGGCCAGCTGGCCCAGATCAGCCGGCGTCCGGGCATCAACACCGTCTTCATGACCCTGCGCGACACCGTCGCCGACATCTCGGTGCCGCTGACCTGCCAGCGCACGCTCTTCGACTCCCTCAACCCGCCGCTCGTCGAGGGCGCCAGCGTCGTCGTGCACGCCCGACCTTCGTTCTACGCCAACCGCGGCACCTTCTCGCTCTATGCCCGGCAGATCGCCATGGTCGGTCTCGGCGAGCTGCTCGCCCGCATCGAGCGCCGCCGCCAGCTGCTCGCCGCCGAGGGGCTCTTCGCACCCGAGCTCAAGCGCGACCTTCCGTTCCTGCCCGGTCGTGTCGGGCTGATCACCGCTCCCAACAGTGCCGCCGAGCGCGACGTCCTCGAAAACGCGCGGCGCCGCTGGCCGGGGGTGGAGTTCGAGGTGGCCCATGCCGCCATGCAGGGCACCCGCTGCGCCGCCGAGGTGATGGAGGCGCTGGACCGGCTCGATCGCAACCCGGCCGTCGACGTGATCGTGATCGCGCGGGGCGGCGGCTCGGTCGAGGACCTGTTGCCCTTCTCCGACGAGGCGCTGGTCCGCGCCGTCCACCGGGCCCGCACGCCCGTGGTCTCCGCGATCGGGCACGAGCCCGACTCCCCCCTCCTCGACCTGGTGGCCGACGTCCGCGCCTCGACGCCGACCGACGCCGCCAAGCTGATCGTGCCCGACATGGCCGAGGAGGTGCGCGGCGTCACCTGGGCCCGCGACCGCCTCCGCCAGCTGGTCGGACAGCTCGTGCAGCGCGAGCAGGTCCGCCTCGACGACCTGCGCGCCCGGCCGGTGATGCGCGACCCACGCACGATCCTCGACGTCCGCTCCGACGAGGTGACGGAGCTGCGCGAGCGCGCACGCCGCCACCTCTCTCACCGCCTCGACCGCGCCGCCGACGACATCGGCCACCACCGCGCCCGCGCCCGGTCGCTGTCGCCGCTCGCGACCCTCCAGCGTGGGTATGCCGTCGTACAGGACGCCGAGGGCCACGTGGTCACCAGCGTCGACTCGGTCGCGGCGAAGCAGCGGCTCAGCATCCGGGTCGTGGACGGCCGGATCGCGGCAACCACGACCAGCACCCAGGCTTTGAACACCCAAGAAGGAGACTCCGATGAGTGACGAGAGCCCGTCCTACGAGATGGCCCGCGAGGAGCTCATCGAGGTGGTGCGCACGCTGGAGGCCGGCGGCACCAGCCTGGAGGAGTCACTCGCGCTCTGGGAGCGCGGCGAGAAGCTCGCCAAGATCTGTCAGGCCTGGCTCGACGGCGCCCGCGAGCGCCTCGATGCCGCGGTGGCCGACGAGGACTGAGCCCCGACCAACCGCGCGATGACGCCGAGGCTCATCCGGTTGAGTGTCGGGCCTGCTCCTGGTTCGACCGGTGCGGGCCGGAGAGCCAGTCCTGACCCAGCCGAGCGTCGACCGGTTCCTCTCCTCGCCGCAGGGCGTCGAGGTAGGCATGATCGGCGGCCAGGCGGGCGGCCACCTCGGGACCTTCGGCCACCGCGCCGTGGCCGGGGACGACGACATCGACGTGCCGGGCAGCCTCACCCAGCCGGTCGAGTGCCGTCTCGTAGGCGCCCACCTGACCGGGGCGGCGAGGGTCGAGGAGTGGGATCAGGACGTCCGAGAGCATGTCCCCGGCGAGCAGGACGCCACGGTCCGCGAGCAGGACCGCGGCGTGGCCCACGGCGTGCGCCTGATGCTCGATGATCGTGCCCGGCACGGGTCCGCCGTCCTCGGGCAGCGGGGTGACGAGCCCGATCAGCTCGAGTGGGATGCCCGAGGCGCTCTCCGCCGCCATCGTCTGCGCTCGCTCACGGGCTTGGTTCGCGCTGCGGGCGCCGTCGGGGGTGGCGTAGCGCGGCGCGTCGCCGAACCGGGGATGCCACAGCAGGTGGTCCCAGTGGGGATGGGTGGAGAACCCGGCGATGACCGGAAGGTCGAGCCGCTCCAAGTCATCGGCGAGCTGGTTCAGATCGGAACCGTCGATGCCGGGATCGACCAGGATCAGCCCACCCTCCCCGCGCACCACGATGGCATTGCTCCAGGCCCACGCGCTCTGACGAACCCAGACGCCGTCGGCCACCTGATCCAGCATCGCTCGTCCCTGTCAGGTAACTCCATCGCGGCGCAATCACCCTGAGCCGGTGCCTCGGCATCGCGCGCCGGCGATCTCGCTGGCAGGGCGAGCCTCAGCGCTCCAGCAGGGTGATGAACTCCTGCA
>NZ_JANPEO010000623.1:0-2519 GCF_031422975.1 Nocardioides sp.
GAGCTCGGGTGGGATACCGCCTACCTGATGGGCCATTCCTGGGGCGGACACCTCGCCCTCCACGCGGCGGCGGCGATCCCGCAAAGGTTGTCCGGCGTGCTGGCCATCGACCCCTTGGGGGCGGTGGGTGACGGCGGGTCAGCGGAGTTCGTGGCCGAGCTGCTCGTACGCATGCCCCACGCGAATCGCCCCAGGTTCGACGAGCTGGAGGCCAAGGAGGCGGCCGAGGGTCTGTCTCCCGAGGAGGATGTCGAGCAGCTCGGACTGCTCTGGCCGTCCTACTTCGCGGAGCCATCGACGGCACCGGCCATGCCGCCGGTCAAGATGTCGCAGCCGGCGTACGAAGGGTTGTGGACCGATCTCAACGCACGTCTACCGGAGCTCGAGGCGGCTCTCCCCTCCATCACAGTGCCCGTCGGCGTGCTCGTCGGCGAGCGTAGCCCGATCCCCACGAGGGCCGGCACCGACACCGCGGACCGCATCCCCGGAGCCTGGTGGCGTGCCGAGCCAGGAGCGGGTCACTTCATCTGGCTCGAGGTGCCGGGTGCGGTCCTGACGGCGATGGACCGGCTCACCGAGCGTTACGTCGCCTCGTAGCGATAGCTCACCTCGACGTCAGCGCTGTGGCACAACCATCGATGTCCAGTTCTCAGGCACCGAGCGTCTGCGTGATCGACGCCAAGAAGCATGGGAGTCGAACTCCTGCGACACCTCTGGGGCATGCGAACGAGGCCGCGGATCGCCCGGTCCGTCACTACGCGACGCGCGGGGCCTCGAGCACCTGCTGCAGACGGCCGAAGCTGCGGTCGAGGTTCTTCTGGGTGCTGCGCGCCATCGCTGGCCGCAGCAGCCGGAGCGCGCCGGTCGGTCGGCCGACCACGGTGAACTGGACATGGGTCGCGTCCCCAAGGTCGGTGAGCACGTAGGTGAGGGTCGTCGGCAGTGGGCCGGCCGTGCTCGTGACGATCATGCCGACCGGCGGCTCGAACGCCGTGACTACCCAGTCGTAGGCGTGCTCGCGGCCCATCGACCGCAGCCGTGTGTGGACGGTCGTCCCGTGTCGGATCGGCTCGGCAGAGGTGAGCTCCTCGGTCACGACGCTGTCGTCCCAGGACGGGCGGTTGCGAGCGTCGGCGACGAACGCGAAGACCTCGGCGACCGGCCGTCGTACGACGATCGAGGCGGTGGCCGTGAAGCCGGCGGATCCGTGGGTGGTTGGGGAGCCCGAGGTGTCGGCGGGCGCGCGGACGAGCAGGAAGGCCACCGCGAGCAGCCATGCGCACCAGGCGACGTACCCCGCGAAATTGGTGAGGCTTGCGGCCTCGACGAGCGGGATCACGACGCCGGTAGCGATGAGTACGGCGGCGGCGTAGCCGGCAAGCGCGAGCCAGCGCGGCAGGATCGATCGGCTCAGCGCGATCACCACGAGCACGGTGAACGTCGCGGTGAGCGCGTAGCCGAAGGTCTCCCCGATGGCCTTGCCGAGAACGGTGTGCAACAGCTCGAAGCGGTCCTCGGCAGCGGCGCGGAGGGCCGGGTCGAGGGCGTCGTCGCTGATCCCGGGGACTAGCGTCACCCAGCGCTGCAGGCCCACGACCTGGACCGTGGCCGCCGCGACGCCGACGCCGGCGATCCAGCGGCCGAGGCGTCCACCGGCGATCCGGCCGAGCCAGATGCCGGCCGGCGCCATCAGGGCCGCGCTGATGGCCAGGACGAGGAACCAGCTCATCACCGTGCCTTGGTGCTCCCGGAAGAGGGCCAGGATGTCGGCGGTCGGCTCCTCGAGGATCTGGGGGTACTCGAAGACCGAGCCGAGGACGGTGAAGCCGGCGATGGCGAGGCCGGAGGCCAGCGCCAGGGCGGCGCCGGCTCGCCGTGCGGTCGCCCGGTCGATGGTGTGGTCGGTGGCGAGGTAGGTGCTGCGGTCGATGGTGCCCATGGCGTTGCTCCTGTGAGGTCGAGGTGAGTGGTCAGCTGACGGAGGCAGGCACGCGGTCGGCGTACCAGGCGAGGGTGGTGGCCAGTGCTTCGTCGAGCGGCGTGGCGCGGTCGCCGAAGGCGGCGCGGAACTTGCCGTCGTCGACGACCCAGGGGGCGGTGAACTGGTAGAGCGTGTGGAGGTACTCGCGCATCTCCGGCTTGACCAGCCCCAGCGCGCGGAGGGTCAGGCGACCGGCCGCCAGGAGGCGGGGCCTGTGCCCGGCCAGCTCGTAGACCTTCTCGACCACTTCGCGGATGGTGCGGGCCTCGGCGACCGGGAGGTGCCAGACCTGTCCGGTGGTGCCGGGCGCGGTGCCGAGGGTGATCAGGGCGGCGGCCACGTCGGGGGTGTAGGAGAAGCTGTGCGGCTGGGCCGGGTCGCCCATCACCTGGGCGGTCTTCCCGGCGAGTGCGGCACCGAAGACGGTCTCGCCCAGGGCCGACCTCATCGCACCGGGACCGAAGTAGTCCGAGGCACGGCCAATCACGACCTGCACCTCTCCCGCGGCGTGGGCAGCGAGCAGCTCCTCGGTCATCGC
>NZ_JANPEO010000624.1:0-3090 GCF_031422975.1 Nocardioides sp.
TACCGGTCGCTGGGTGTGCCATGGGTCGTCACCCAGCTCAAGGGTGACGGCGCCGGCGACCTGAACGAGCTGCTGGACCGGCTGCGCGGGCGTACGAGCGTGCTGGTGGGCCACAGCGGCGTCGGCAAGTCGACGCTGGTCAATGCCCTGATCCCGGAGGCCAACCGGGACGTCGGGATCGTCAACGCCGTCACCGGCCGCGGCCGGCACACCTCGACGTCGGCCTACATGCTCGAGCTCCCCGGCGGCGACGGCTGGATCATCGACACCCCCGGCATCCGGTCCTTCGGGCTCGCGCACGTGCAACCCGAGGACCTGATCGGCGCCTTCCCCGACCTCGAGGAGATGACCGAGGACTGCCCGCGTGGTTGCAGCCACGGCGCCGGCGAGCCCGAGTGCGGGCTGGACGACGCCGTCACCGCCGGCACGGCCGACCCGGACCGGGTCGAGTCGTTCCGCCGGCTTCTCGCTGCCCGCGAGGGCGCAGCGGAGTGGTGAGTCGGCTCCCGACGGCCTGCGCGCCGCAGGCGCCGCGCGAGGCACGCCGGCACAGGTCGGCGCCGCCGACGGGCCACTGGCCATAACCTGTGGACCATGCCCATCAACGGCCCCACCGACTACACCGACGACCTGCGCCTCGCGCACGTGCTGGCCGACGACGCCGACTCGCTCTCGATGTCGCGGTTCAAGGCGCTGGACCTGCACGTCATGAGCAAGCCCGACCTCACTCCCGTGACGGACGCCGACCAGGCCGTGGAGGAGGGCATTCGGCGTACGCTCTCGCGCGCCCGCTCCCGCGACGCCGTGCTCGGCGAGGAGCAGGGGTCCACCGGCCACAGCCAGCGGCAGTGGATCATCGACCCGATCGACGGCACCAAGAACTTCGTCCGCGGCGTCCCCGTCTGGGCCACCCTGATCGCGCTCGCGGTCGACGACGAGGTCGTCGTGGGCGTCGTCTCGGCGCCGGCGCTGCAGCGGCGATGGTGGGCCGCGAAGGGCGGTGGTGCCTTCACCGGCCGCTCGCTGATGAAGGCGACCAGGTGCGAGGTCTCCGACGTTCGCCGCCTCGAGGATGCCTCCCTGTCCTACAGCTCGCTCTCCGGCTGGGACCAGCGCGACCGGCTGCAGGACTTCGTCTCGCTCTCGCGCCGCTGCTGGCGCACCCGCGCCTACGGCGACTTCTGGTCCTACATGCTGCTCGCCGAGGGCAGCGTCGACCTGGCCGCCGAGCCGGAGCTCGAGCTCTACGACATGGCTGCGCTCGACGTGATCGTCCGGGAGGCGGGGGGCAGGTTCACAGCCCTCGACGGCACGGACGGGCCGTACGGCGGAAACGCCATCGCCAGCAACGGCCACCTCCACGACGCGGCTCTGGCCTTCCTCGGGTCGATGCCCCACGACGACGCCGACCCGGACTCGCGGCCGAGCCGTGCGGGGTCGGTGCACGACCTGCGGTCCCGGCAGGGCCCGCCAGCGGAATAGTCGCCGGGTTGCCGACCGCACTCTGGTCGGGGCCTGTCGCCGAGCGACGCAAGTGACTAGCGTGACTGGGACACGACCCGCGGAGGAAGCCATGCGCATCAACGACGTACTCAAGGGCAAGCCCAGTCACGACGTCATCACCATCAATCCCGACGCCAGCGTGCGGGAGCTGGTCACCCTGCTGACCACGCACAACGTGGGCGCGCTCATCGTCAGCGTGGACGGCGAGACCGTCGACGGGATCGTGAGCGAGCGAGACGTCGTACGCCGCCTGCACGACCGCGACGACGTCCTCGACATGGCCGTCTCGGAGATCATGACCACCACCGTGCGCACCTGCGAGGGCACCGAGCCGCTGACGGACCTGATGCAGGTGATGACCGACCACCGCATCCGCCACGTGCCCGTCCTGACCGACGGCAAGCTGACCGGCATCATCAGCATCGGCGACGTGGTGAAGAATCGGATCGGCGAGCTCGAGTTCGAGCGCGACCAGCTGGACCACTACGTCCATCAAACCTGAGCAAACCTGATCCCAACCGGAAGGTCATCACCATGGAGAAGCCCGACGTCGACCCGCACATGGGAGACGCTCCCGCCGACCTGGAGGTCACCGACCTCGTGGAGGGCAGCGGCGCCGAAGCCACCGCCGGATCCAACGTCTCCGTCCACTACGTCGGTGTCGCCCACTCGACCGGCGAGGAGTTCGACGCGTCCTACAACCGGGGCGACGCGCTCAACTTCCGCCTCGGCATCGGCCAGGTCATCTCGGGCTGGGACACCGGCGTGCAGGGCATGAAGGTCGGCGGTCGTCGTCGCCTCGTGATCCCGCCGCACCTCGGCTACGGCGACCGCGGAGCCGGTGGCGCGATCAAGCCCGGCGAGACGCTGATCTTCGTGGTCGACCTGCTCAAGGTCAGCTGACCCGGCGTCACCAGGGGACGTCGATCTCGACCTCGCCCGACGCGACGCGGGCGGACTGACCGGCCAGGGCGACGACGTCGCCGGCCACGAGCTGACGGCCCCGTCGCGTCTCGACCTCGCCGTTGACGCTCACCTGTCCGTCGGCGAGCAACGGCTTGGCGTCCGAGCCCGACTCGATCAGGTTGGCCAGCTTGAGGAACTGTCCCAGCCGGATCTTCTCGTCGCGGATCGGGACGTCAACGGGTTCACTCATGGGCTCAGTGAACCAGCAGGCTGATCGCATGGATGACGACGCCGACGAGTCCGCCGACGATCGTGCCGTTGATCCGGATGAACTGCAGGTCTCGCCCGACGTGCAGCTCGATGCGGCGCGCCGCCTCCTTGCCGTCCCAGCGCTCGATGGTGTGGGTGATGACGGCGGTCAGCTCGGCGCCGTACCTCGCGACCGTGAAGACCGCGATGTCGGCGGCCGTCCGGTCCAGCTTCTCGCGCAGCGACGCGTCGGTGCGCAGCCGCTCGGCGAAGGAGCTGAGCTCGACGAGCATCCGCTGCCGGACGGCACCGTCGCGGTCACGGATCGAGGTCAGCAGGGCCGAGCGCATCGCCTTCCACAATGAGATGGCAGTGGTGACGACCTGCGGGTGGTCGAGCAGCCGCTCCTTGAAGCGCTCGGCGCGCTCCTGG
>NZ_JANPEO010000625.1:0-3387 GCF_031422975.1 Nocardioides sp.
CAGGAACGGGTTGGCGGGTGCCGGGTTCCCGGCTGCGGCTTGCAGCTGCACTGCCTGGTCGAAGACCCGCACGATCGTCTGGTGACTCGACCAGCCGAGGATGCCGGCCATGGCGGTGACCATGAGCAGGGTCGTCAACCCGATCAGTCGGACTCGCTGACGCCGAAACGTCAGGCCCTGCTGGGCCGAGACCGTGCCGATCACGGTCCGGGCGCTGGTGGGGGTGGCGGTCATGGTGTCGGCCCGCCGACTCGGACGTAGATGTCTTCCAGTGAGGCTTCGTCGGGGAATCGGAGCGTGGTGTTCTCGATGCTGTCGTTGTAGATCAGCTCACCGTGGTTGAGGACGCCGATCGTGGTGCACACCTTGGAGACCTCGCTGAGCAGGTGGGTGTTCATGAAGACCGTCATGCCGAGCTCGGCGTTGAGCTGGGTGATGGTGTTGCGGAGCTGGCGGACGCCCATCGGGTCCAGGCCCGAGGTGGGTTCGTCGAGCAGCAGCACCTGGGGTCGGTGCACGATCGCCTGGGCGATGCCGATGCGTTGCCGCATGCCGGTGGAGAAGGTGCCGACCCGACGCGTGGCGAGGTCCGCGCACCCCAGGAACTCAAGTGCCTCCATGGCCGCAGCGCGGGCATCGGGGAGCCCGGAGAGCTTGGCGAGGAACTCGAGGTTCTCCAGGGCGCTCATGTGCCCGTACATGCGCACGTCGGCGGGCAGGTACCCGATGCGGCGGGTCACCTCACTGCGTTCGGTGACCACGTCGTACCCGCAGACCGTGGCCGTGCCTCCGGTGGGGGTGATCAAGGTGGTCAGAATGTTCATCGCCGTGGTCTTGCCGGCACCGTTGTGGCCGAGGAACCCGAAGACTTCTCCGTGCTCGATCCGAAGGTCCACGCCACGCAGGACGAGGTCGGTGTCGTAGCGGTGCTGAAGTCCACGTAGCTCGATCGCGGGTTCGTTCATGACAGGACCTCACAGTGCTCGTGGTGGTGGGGACTCGCCCCAAGGTGCCCGGGGGTCTCCGGGCAGAGAGGTGGGGCCTGTGGCGGGTGGCAACAGGCCCCACCGTTGTGCCGACACCTGCCGGCCAAATCAGCGACCTGAACGGGGACGGGTCGCCTACTCGGATTCGCCGGACTCGTCGGCGTCCTGGTGACCGGGCTCGTTGGGGTTGGCGTCCGGGCCCTGGTTGGGTCCGTCGTTGGCCTCCTCGGCGCCCTCGACCTCGGTGGCGTCGTTGGCCTCGCCGTCGCCGTCGGACTGCTGGACGATCGGGGCCGGGTTGTCCGACGCCTGGGCAGCGACTGCGCCGCCGACGCCGAGCGCGGCCAGGATGGCGGCGGCGCCAGTGATGGCGGCGTTGCGCTTGAGGTTCCTCATGGTGGTGTCTCCTCGGTCGGGGGACGCGGGTTGCGACCTGATGCCTACAGGTTGTCCGACTGCCGCTGTGGGGAGGCTGAGAGACCCTGAGAGCGTCCTCAACGCGCGGCCTCGCCTCTCCCACCAGGTCGCTCCGGGGTTCATCGGGTCCGTTCGACGGAGTCAATGAGCATGCCGTCCTGGTCGATGGCGCGCAGAGTCAGGCGGTCGTGGTCGACGAGCAGATCGAGGTAGTGACGGGTCGAGACACTGACCCTGGTCTGCAAGTCCGCCCGAATTGCCCGAGTCTGAGGTGTGAGCGGTCGGTTTTCGCTGATTGACAATTAACTTCGTATTCGCGAAATTATCTGTCATGAGTTTGCTCACTGTCTCCGAGGCTGCCGAACGTCTCGTTGTCTCCTCGCGTCAGGTGCAGAACCTGGTCGCGAGTGGCAAGCTGCGACAGGTCGCGAGGGGCATGCTCGACGAGACCTCAGTCGAGAGACACATGGCCGTTCGGGGCGGTTCTCACAAACGCGCTTGGTCCGAGGCGACAGCTTGGGGCGCGGTCGCGCTCCTATCCGGCGGCGGCGCGGAGTGGATGGGGGAGAGTCAACGCTCGCGGCTGAAGGGCCGCCTTCGTGAACTCAACGCGGCTGGGTTGGCTGAGCGGACTCGGGAGCGGGCGGATGTGACTCGGTACGCGGCGCACTCCAGCACGGGGGACCGGCTGCTTGGTGAACTGGTGTACGCCACCAATGTTGCCGACCGGCTCGGCTTGGCGGCGACGAATAGCGTTGACGGCTACCTCGCTGCTGGTGATGTCACCGCGGTTGTGTCACGCCACGGACTGATCCGTGACGACGAGGGCCGAATCACGGTGCGCGCTACGTCCACGAATCTTGTGATTGTCCGCGATCTCATGCAACGAAGTGTCGTGCTCGCTGCGCTGGACCTTGCTGAGTCGCTGGACGTCCGCGAACGCCGCGCCGGCCTCGACGCGCTTGATAGCGCACTGGAGGCGTTCCGTGGTTGAGCGACCGGTCATCGACGTCGCCACGCCGCTCGACGGCTGGGGAGCGCCGTGGCCGAACGTCGCCGAACTTGAAGCCGCACTCTCGCATGCGAATTGGACGCTTGTCGGTGGCCTGATGGCCCAACTCCACGGGATCCACCGTGGGATCGACCTGTTGCGTCCGACCAACGATGTCGACATCGTTCTCCACGTCGAGACCATGCGCGGCGTGGCCGCCGAGACGGCAACGGCTTTGGAATCGCTCGGCTACCAACTGACGCCCTCCATCGATGACCGGAACAAGACAGCGCACCGGTTCCGCCGTGGCGGGGCCACGGTCGACGTCGTTGCGAGCGGGCACGACGTCGTGGACGTCCTGATCGCCGAACACGCGCCGCCGCGCGTCGTTGAGAAGCTGCGTGGTCATCTTCTGGACGCCGCGCTCCTGTTGGCGGTGATCGAGGATCCGTACGCCGAGCGCGAGCGGTTTGCAGGGGTCGGACAGGGCAAGGCTCCAAGTGCTGGCGCGAGAGCTCCCAGATGATGCGCGCGAGTGGCGCACAGTGCCTGAGCCGTGGCGCACCAACGGCCAGGCCGCCATTCGGATCCTTACCGCCTGAGCCGCTCGGACACCTCGCTGAGCAGTAGGACGTCGCAGTCCATCGTCTCGATGAGGGCGAGGTGGCGAGTGTCCCAACGCCCCTGCAGGTTCCAGGTTCCGATGCGCATCGTCGCAGTGTGGCGTCATGGGGCACCGGGGAGCGGCGTTCGACAGGATCGCCCAGGGGCCTCACAGCGCGTTGGGGTCAATCCCTGCGGACTCGGTGCGGACTGGGAAGAAGCAGACCGGCCCCCGATTCTGCGTTTCCGCAGGTCAGGGGCCGGTTCGCTAGGCATGAGGCCTAGATGTCGTAGTAGAGCTCGAACTCGTGCGGGTGCGGGCGCAGCTGCACGGGCAGGATCTCTTGCGTGCGCTTGTAGTCGATCCACGTCTCGATCAGGTCGGGCGTG
>NZ_JANPEO010000626.1:0-8354 GCF_031422975.1 Nocardioides sp.
AGGAGAGAGAGACATGCTGTCCCTGTTCCGCATCACCGACGTCTCGGCACACTGCGACCTGCCGTGCGGCGTCTACGACCCCGCCCAGGCACGCATCGATGCCGAGTCCAACAAGGCGAACATCGCCAAGGTCGCGGACAACGACGACCCCGACTTCCGCACCCGCGCGATCCTCATCAAGGAGCAGCGCGCCGAGCTGGTCAAGCACCACCTGTGGGTGCTGTGGACCGACTACTTCAAGCCGCCGCACTTCGAGAAGTACCCCCAGCTCCACACCCTCGTCAACGAGGCCACCAAGCTCGCCGGTGCCAGCGGCACCAAGGGTGAGCTCGACGCCGGCAAGGCCGACGAGCTGCTCGCCAAGATCGACGAGATCGCCGAGATCTTCTGGGAGACCAAGAAGGCCTGACGGTCTCCGCAGGCTTCTGACCTGCGCTTTTAGTATATGGACGCCGCCTCAGTCCGCACAGAGTCCGCAAGGGCCGCAGGACTGAGAGCGGCGTCCAGCACGTTCCGGGTCCGGTCCTCATCGCCGGGGAACATGTGCGCGTAGGTCCGCAGGGTGATGACCGCGGACGCGTGCCCGAGGAACGTCTGCACCTGCTTGACGGACGCACCGCCGGAGCTTAGGGCCGAGGCCGCGAAGTGCCTGAGATCGTGACTCGTCGCAGCGACGTCCGCCGCCTGGGCCGCGTCCCTCCACAGCCCCTTCCATCGTCGGTACGTCAGGGGCGCACCGAACTCGTCGACGAACAGCGCCGTGTGGGTGCCGGGAAACATACTCAGGTGCGAGGTGATCGCATCCAGGACCACCTGACCGACCGGGACCGTTCTTCGCGACGTCTTCGACTTCAACGGGGCAAGCTCGCC
The DNA here is from genome assembly GCF_031422975.1 of Nocardioides sp. Lineage (GTDB taxonomy): Bacteria > Actinomycetota > Actinomycetes > Propionibacteriales > Nocardioidaceae > Nocardioides. The sequence goes on from NZ_JANPEO010000626.1 coordinate 871, forward strand.
GGATTGTAGCCGCTGACGCTCGACGCGAATCGAGCGACGCAAGTAGTCGACGTCGTACATGCCGAGGCCGAAAGAAGCCTGGGGAGCGGCTAGAGGGAGCGAAAAAAGTTGAGACATCGAAGTTCGTCGAGAACCGTCAGGGCGATATTCGGCTCGGATCGCTGCGCTGCGCCGCGGAGATTCTTGAGGCGTTTGATGGAGGGACGCTCGGCCAGCAGAGTCTCCGGCCGCTGGCGGCATCGCTCGACACGAGTGACCGGATGTTGCTCTCTCACATCGGCACCAAGGACCACCTTGTCGCCGCTGTCCTCCGTGACTCCAACGACCGTGCGGTGGCCACAATCTCCGTACTCGCAACGGCGCCGGAACCTGCGCGCGGTGCACGACCTCTGGTCGGTGGTGCGGTCGCCCGAGTTCGAGCCCCGCACCCGGCTGTACATCGACGTAGCCTTCATGGCCTTCCTTCTGGATGCTCCGCGGGCGGTGGTCGACCTGGCCGACGCGGTGGCGCCCTGGGCTGACGATCAGCCGTGCTTGACGCGCGTGTAGTCCTCCAGCCCGTACTGTGAGCGGTTCTTGCCGTAGCCGCTCTGCTTGAAGCCGCGTGCGGCATCTCGGCCACCAGCGGGATGTGGGTGTTCACGCACACGCAGCCGAAGTCGAGGTCGAGGTCGACCGAGCAGCGGTGGGCGGTGCCGTGGTCGGAGGTCCAGACGCTCGAGGCCAGCGCGAGGTCGACGTCGTTGGCCAGCTCGATCGCCTCGGTTTCCGAGCGAAAGCACTGGAGCGTCAGCTCGGGCCAGAACGTCTCCTGCTGCGCTACCGGATTACACGGATGGTTGAGGACTTCGCCTTTGATCTGAGGAACTCCGAGCAACGCCTTTGGTGGAACGGGCGGTCGTCTTGGGATCGGTCTGAAACTCGCGCCTCGACCCAGTCCATCGCTTCGCGAACCACACGGTACTCATCGCCCCACGCGTCCGCGGTGTTGTTGTCGTCGACATTCATGAATCCGAGGTCAAGCACTTCTACCGGGCGTTGACTGTTCGACCCGAGTGTGTGGAGGGTTGGCAGGAGGCATGCAGCACCCAGAACAAGCCGACGCTCTATGCATCGACGCTGGCGAGGACCGCGGCCGCCGCGCGCTCAGCTGACCCGATGCAGTCAGGAATACTCAGCCCGTGGTAGCCGCTACCGGCCAAAACGATTCCCGGGTGGGCAGAGAGGATCCTTTCGGCGGCCGCAACTCGGCTCAGGTGACCCACCGTGTACTGCGGCATCACCCCAGTCCATGGATAGACCCTCCCCACTACAGGTTCCGCGGTGATCCCCAACGAAGCAGCGAGCTCCCCCTGCGCCATCGACATCAGCTGCGAATCGGGCATCCCGGCGAGTGTCGCCCTGCCTGCGCCACCCAACGAGACCCGAAGCAGGACGTGCCCGTCTGGGGCTCTGCCGGCGTACTTCGAAGAGCTCCAAGTGCAGGCCCGCGCCATCCGACGCTCCTGCGCGGGAACCAAGTAGCCGTGTCCCTCGAGCCGTTTCGGTACATCGGCCGCACGGTATCCCAGGCTCACCGTGGCGCTTGAGGAGTACGGCGTCTCGCGAAGCACCCCTGCGAGGCCGTGGTCCAGTCCTTGGAGTGCGTCGGCGGCGGCTGTCGCCGGAACGGCAATCACGACCGCATCGGCAGGCAGCCACTCTCGGCCACGTGCGGTTGCGATCTCTACCGAGTAGCCACCGTTGTGGGCGTGGTCGATGGCGACCACCCGCGTGTTCAAGAGCATGTCGACCCCGGGAAGATTGCGTCCGAGTGCCTCGACGAGCTCACCCATCCCAGCCATGGGGGCAACCATCGCCATCATCGCGCTCGGCGTCTTTGTCGGCGAACGCCGGGCACGCCGAGCCGCCCGTCGTTCCTCCAGCACAGACCGGACCAGACTGCCGTGCTTCTCCTCAGCCGCTCGCAGCTGCGGCATGGTTGCCTGCAGGCTCAGGTGGGCGGGGTCAGCGGCGAAGATCCCGCTCACCAGGGGCTCCACGAGCCGCCGGTAGGCCTGGGCGCCAAGCCGCCGGGACACGAAGGACTCGACCGACTCGTCGCTCGGGTCGCGACGTGCAGGTACGGCGTACTCGAGGAGCAGGCGGAACTTGGCGGCCGGGGTAAGGAGACGCGTCTTGGCGATCGGCCAGATCCGCCGAGGGATGAACCCGTTCATGCCGTCCGGGAGGCGCCGCGGCCGGCCACGATGCATGACGTAGGTGCCGGACGTGCTCACGTCGTTGGAGCGAAGCCGTCCGGCCAGGCCGAGCTCCAACGCGAGGTCAAGGGCTTGTGGCTTGAACGTCACGATGGAGTCCGGACCGCCTTCGATCACGAAGCCGTCAACATGATCGGTGATGATCTTGCCGCCGGGGCGAGCGGATCCCTCGACCACGGTGATCCGGATCTCCGGCCTGTGCTGTCGCAGCCGGTACGCCGTGGTCAGGCCCGTGATCCCCGCTCCCATCACCACGACGTGGGGTGCGCGCGACGTCACGGTGTCCCTCGCGATGTCGTGAGTGGATCAAGATCTCGGAACGAGCCTGGTTGGTACAGGCAACTCGGATCCTCCGCCAGTGGATCCCCGGTGGTCGCATACGCATGTGAGCGCGAGCCTCCGCAGACGGTTCTGAACTCGCATTGCCCGCACTTACCGCCGAACGCGTCTGGGGTACGCAGCGCCTGCAGGAGCGCAGAATCGCGGTAGATCTCGGGGAATCGCGTGTCGCGGACCGAGCCGACAGCGACTGGCAGGAAGCCGCTGGGATAGACCATTCCCACGTGGTCTACGAAGGCGAAGCCGCGGCCCGAGTTGACATCGATCGGTGCACGCGGGTGGCGACGTTGCGGTTCTTGGCCGGTGAGCAGGTCGGCGGTGTCGCGGCGCAGCTGAGCGCGAAGCGGTCCCAAGGGGAATGCCTCGTCGACGTCACCCACGCCGGCTCGTTGCATGGCAATTCGCCGATAGTGAGGCGCTTCGGTCGCCTTGATCGCCACCAGCCCTGAGACGTCATGCAACCAGTGCAAGACCTCCTCCTCCTCGGCCGCTGTGAGCGGTTCCAACAATTTGCCTCGCCCGGTCGGGACGAGAAAGAACACGCTCCACAGGGTTGCCCCCAACTCGAGGACGGCCTTCAGGATCTTCGGCAGCTCGTGCACGGTGCTTCGGGTGACGGTCGTGTTGATCTGCAGGCGAAAGCCCACGTCACGGACCATGCGTGCGGCAACCATCGTGTCGTCAAAGACTCCTTCGACGCCTCGAAAGGAATCATGGATCTCGGCAGAAGACCCGTCCAGGGACAGTGAAACTGCCTTGGCTCCAGCGTCGTACAGCTCGACGAGGACCTTGCGTGTGAGCCGGTCCGTGACTGAGGGCGACAGAGCCATGCTCAGGCCGAGCTTGGTGCCGTGCGCGACCAGCTCCGGCAGATCAGGTCGCTCGAAAGGGTCACCGCCGGTGAGGACCACGAGCGGGCGGGGGGCACCGAACGAGGCGAGATCGTCCAACAGCCGTCGACCCTCGTCAGTGGTGAGTTCGAAGGGGTTACGGCTGCGGATGGCCTCGGCACGGCAGTGTGTGCACGCGAGCTGGCAGGCGCGCGTGACTTCCCAGATGACGATGAAGGGCCGCTCGGACGCGTCGTGGTGCAGAAGTCGCACGGGGCGGGCGTGTGTAACCGTCATGGCGCCCTCATCTCGAGCCGTGGTTCGCTTGGTTCCAGCGCAGCACACCCAGGATGGCGACGACCCCACCCATGCCTCCGATGACCATGCCGACGAAGAGCCACAAGAACCGCGGATCGAGCTCACCGGCATCGCCGGAAGAACCCACGATGGTGCCACCGAGGAATCCGGTCAGGGGCGCAAAGAGAGCCACGGTTGCTCCGATGATGATCCAGCCGACCCCTCGTGTGCGATCCCCTGTAGATGGGGACGGGTGTTCGCTGGCCGTCGTTGTCTCGGGTCCTGGTGGGATGTCAGCCATTGCTCTGCATTTCTGTGTCCTATCGGTCTGGGAGTCAGCATTCATTGCGGTGGCCGCCGGGTCTAAGGGGTCGACCCGGTCGCTGCGGTTGACCGGGGTCGCGCAGTGTCGTCAGCCGTCAGGTCCTGCTGCGTGGGTTCTGCGGTGTTGTCCAACCACTGGGGAACCTTGTTGAGAAAGGGCCCGATGATGTCCATCGGTAGCGGGAAGACGACAGTGGAGTTCTGGTCGGCCCCCAGCTCAAGCAGGGTTTGTAAGTAGCGCAACTGCAGGGACGCCGGATTGCGGCTGAGAATCTCCGCGGCCTGGCCCAACTCTTCCGACGCCTGCAGCTCACCGTGGGCGTTGATGATCTTGGCCCGCCTGTCCCGTTCGGCTTCTGCCTCACGGGCCATGGCGCGCTGCATCGCCTGGGGGATCTCGACATCCTTGATCTCCACCACCTTGACCTCTACGCCCCACGGCTCGGTCTGGGCGTTGATGCTCTTGGCGAGGTCCTCGTTGAGGTCGGCCCGGTGCGCGAGCAGCGTGTCCAAGTCGGCGCGGCCCACGACCGAGCGCAGAGTGGTCTGGGCCATCTGGGAGGTGGCCACGGCATGGTTCTCGACCGCCATGACCGAGCGGATGGGGTCGGTGACCCGGAAGAGGACAACCGCGTTGACGCGGGCGGGGACGTTGTCCTTGGTGATGACTTCCTGCGGCGGGATCGTCAGGGTCACGATTCGCAGGTCGACGCGCACCATCTTGTCCAGTCCGGGGAAGATCAGATGTACGCCGGGTGCGAGGACCGGGCGTAGGCGACCGAGCCGAAATGCCACTCCCCGCTCATACTCCCGCAGGACCTTCCCCGATGCGGCAAGCTCTACGAGGGCTACGACCACAACGATGAGAATGGCGAGCTGCCACGGCGTCATCTCTTCTTCCACCTGCTCGAGCCTGCAGATGGCTCCTGGACGTCTGTGTCCTTCTCGAATGCCGACCATCGGTTCTCGAACAAGTTGCGCACTGTGGGGCCTTTCGTCATGCCTGTCTCGACTCCGGTCTGTGTCGGGGCACCGAAACCGGGGTGCTCTTCGGTGTGGACAGCGATCGCTTCAGCCCGCCGGTCGCTGCCGTAGTCGGTGCGTCGTCGCGCAACGCTCGCCGTTGCGGCCAGGTGTGCTGCGACCGTCTCGTCCAGCCCCTCAACCTTGACGTGGTCGGGGAAGCCTGCCGGGGACCCACGCAGGTGAGACCACAGGGGCCAGCTACCCAGAGCAATCGCGGCGGTCGCCCCGCCCAACATCGTCAGCTCAAGGACGGTGCGGTTCTGGAACATGACGGCCAGGGGCCAGACGAGAGCGAGCACCACGACAACGCAGGCGATGCCCCGGTGGAACCGCTCGGCCTCAGAGTTGGGCCAGGGGTCTACATTTCGGCCCACCTGCCGTCCGTGCTCGGACGTGGTGCAGGTGCCCTTGACCGGACACGCGTTGCACACCGTGGGGGCGGCGCGATACCGCATCACACGGTTGTCCGGATCAAAGGAGATTGGCCACAACCACTGGTCTTCCGGGCAGATCCAGGCATCGTGATCCTCGTGGTACGTGAATCCGCCCGAGCGCCAGGCGTTCGTGCGCGCCGCGGTTCGTCGAGCCAGGCGGTCCAGGACGTGTGCGACGAACAGAAGGAAGACGCCGTAACTCACGGCGAACCAGACCGCAGCGTCGATCGAAGCCATCAACTGCCCCCGCCTGGACCGGCACCGTCATCCTCGGTACGACGGCGCTCGTCCGAGCTGTACGTGGAGTTCGGACTCACTGCGCCCGCGCCGACGGCCGTCAGAGGCTGCTCCTCGATGAAGAGCTCTTCCATGGGCACCTCGTAGGTGGTTCCCTTGATGCGGTATCGCACCCCGAGCCAGGCGATCCACAGGAATGGAAGCACTCCTCCGACGATGAAGATGACGTCCCCCGGCAACCGCAACCACTCCAGGACGGCGTTTCCGGGCTGGGTGATGAAGGCCAACGTGCGAGCCTCGTAGTAGCCCTCGTTGATGGAGTAGTACAACTGAAGGACTCCCAGCGGCAGCAGGGTGGCAAAAGTCATCCACGCGAGGCCGATGTTGAGCGACCAGAAAGACATCTTGGCGAGCCTGTCTGGCCATCGCTGCGCAGGGATGAGGTAGCGCAGCGCGAATAGCGCCAAACCCACACCCAACATCCCATAGACGCCCATCATGGCGGCGTGCGCGTGATTGGCCGTCAGCGCTGTCCCGATCTCGTAGTACGAAATGATTGGCAGATTGATCAGGAACCCGAAGACGCCGGCGCCCAGGAAGTTCCAGAATCCCACTGCCACCAGGAACATCACCGACCAACGGTGCGGGAAGGGGGCAGAGCTGCGTGATTCTTGGCGGGCGCCTAGCTGAAGGAAACTCCACGCCTCGATGGTCAGGAATGTCAGGGGAATGACCTCGAGCGCGGAGAAGAACGCGCCCAACGCCATGTGCTCGACCGGAGTGCCGGAGAAGTACAGGTGATGCATCGTTCCGATCACGCCGCCGGCGGAGTACAAGATGACATCGAGGAGGATGATCTGCATCGCGATTCTCCGGCGCACCACACCGAGCATGACGAAGATGTAGGCCACCATGACCGTGGTGAACAGCTCCAGGAAGTCCTCGACCCACAGGTGGACCACCCAGAACCGCCAGAACTCGGCGACAGTCAGATGTGTTCTAGGGCCGGCGAGCATGCCGACGGCGTAGAACGCGGGGATAGCCAGGCCGGAGTAGAAGAAGAGCCACGGAAGGTTGAACCGGTGCTCGGTCTTCAGGCGGGCGCGAATGCCGCGATAGATGATCGTGATCCACAAGAAGAGTCCGACCACGAGCAGCCCCTGCCACACTTTCGGCAGATCGAGGTATTCCCACTGTTGATCCCAGAACGGTGACCCTTCGGCGGCTTCGACGCCGAAGATGCTCAACGCCTCACCGACAAAGGATCCCGCGATGACAACAGCGAGAGCCCCGAGCAGTCCGTAAGCGAGCCAGTGCTGCCGCTTGGGTTCACGCCCCGAGATGTAGGGGGCCAGGAAGATGCCGGCCGCCAGGAACGAGGCGGCTGTCCACAACAGGGACAGCTGGACGTGCCAGGTCCTGGCGAGGTTGAAGGGCAGCACGCGGGCGAGGTCGAAGCCGAAGAAGCTCGACAGGTCGGCGCGGTAGTGCTCGATGGCGGCCCCGAGAAGTGCCTGACCCAGGAACAGGATGGCGACCACGAAGAAGAACCACGCGGTGGCGCTCTGCGCCGGTGTCACCTCGACGTCACCGGGCTGCCGGAACGCAAGCGCCGGCGCCTCCTCCCCGTGTTGCCAGCCCATGCTCTTGCTCCAGCGCCCGTACAAGCCGAACAACACGCCCGTAGCAGCCATCAGGGCGACCAGGGAGAGACCACTCCACACAATGATGTCGGC
>NZ_JANPEO010000627.1:0-6505 GCF_031422975.1 Nocardioides sp.
CGAGGCGCTGGACACCACCGAGGACTGGGACTTCCTCATGCGCGCGGCCGGTCTGCTGGGCGTCGCCTGCAGTCCGGTCGAGACGAGCCTGTATCGCTGGTGGGTCGAGGGGGAGAGTTCGCGCACCGAGCACCCCGAGGAGGACTGGGCGGCCAACCACGCCGTCGTACAAGCCCGCCTCGATGAGCGCATCCTGTTGCTCCCACGTGGCTCTGTGCGCCGCCTCCTGGAGCTGGTCGGGCAGCCGGCGGCACGCATCCGCGAGCTGGAGCTACAGCTCTCGGAGAGTCAGACCGCGCTGGCCGAGGAGATGACCGCCCACTTCCGTGTCCTGGAGACATTGACCGCGGAGCGCGAGACGCTCGCCAAGAAGCAGGCGACGATCCAGCGGCTCCGCCGCAGGCTCAAGGAGTCGTAGCCTCGGCAACACGCGACGGGATCGTCAGCCACGACAACACCCCGCCGAGCGCGAGGAGCGCGGAGCAGGCCAGGATCGCCGTCGGGTACGCCGCATCGAGCGCAGCAGGATCGGCGTACTCGCTCCCCGACAGCCCGACGGCGGTCGGCAGGGCCGCGACGGCCATCAGGGAGCCGGCGCGGGCGATCGCATTGTTGATCCCACTGGCGATGCCGGCCTTGTCGCCGGGGGCCGCCGCGAGCACCGTGGCCGTGAGGGGCGCGACCATCAGCACGAGGCCGAGGCCGAAGACGGTGAGCCCGGGGAAGACCTCGAGCCAGTAGTTCACGTCCTCGTCGACCCCCAGCACCAGCAGGAGGCCCACCGCCATCACGAGCGGACCGACGGTCATCGGGATCCGCGGCCCGATCCGGCTGCCGAGCTCGCCGCCCTTCGCCGCCAGGAGCAGCATCGAGATCGTGATCGGCAGCGTCGCCACACCGGCCTCGAGGGCCTGGTAGCCGCCGACGGTCTGCAGTTGCAGCACCAGGAAGAAGGACATGGCGCCGAGCGCGGCGTAGACCAGGAAGGTCATCGCGTTGGACGCGCTGAACGTCCGGTCGCGGTAGAGGCCGAGCGGCATCATCGGCTGCGGCTCCAGGCGCTCCAGGACCAGGAACGCCACCGCCGCGATCACGCCCGCTGCCCCCGCCCAGAGCGCGCCGACACCGCGCCCGTCGATCAGGGCGTAGGTGATGCCGCCGAGCGCCAGCGACGCGAGCGCGGCACCCATGACGTCGAAGTGTCCGCTCGCCGTCGGGTCGCGGGTCTCCGGCACCCAGCGCCGGGCGATCAGCACCGTCGCGACCGCGAGAGGAAGGTTGATCAGGAAGATCCAGCGCCACGATGCGTTGTCGATGAGCACGCCACCGACGAAGGGACCGATCGCGGCGGCCACCCCACCCAGGCCGGACCACGCGCCGATGGCCCGGCCCCGGTCGTCGGCAGCGAAGGCGCCCTGGATCATCGCCAGGCTGCCCGGTGTCAGCAGGGCGCCGCCGACGCCCTGGAGGAGCCGGGCCACGATCAGCGTCTCCGCATTCGGCGCGAGCCCGCACAACAGGCTGGCCGACGCGAACCAGACCGTGCCGAGGATGAACACCTTCCGGCGGCCGAGCCGGTCCCCCAGCGAGCCGCCGAGCAGGATCAGCGAGGCCAGCGAGACGAGGTAGCCGTTGTTGATCCACTGGAGCTGGGCGAGCGAGGCGTCGAGGTCCTCACCGATCGTGCGGAGCGCGACGTTGACCACGCTGCCGTCGAGCCAGGTCATCCCGGAGCCGAGCACGGCAGCCGCGATGACGGCCCGGCCACTCGTCGTTCCCATCCGCAGGGCCACGGGCTGTGAAGGCGTCACAGGGTCGAGAATAGAATGATGCCGCGATCCGCCGATCCGCTCAGCCCGCGAGCACGCGCCGGGCGATGAAGGCGAGATCGGCGGCCGTGGTCGCGGGCGAACCGCTCGGCTGCATGACGTGGCTGAGCACCACCCGCACCACCATGTCGATCGCGCCGTCCAGCTCGCCCGGCGTCAGCCGCAGCTGGTAGGCCGCGACCCGCTCGGTCACCACCGCCTTGGCGACCTCGAGCAGCGTCGAGGAGTGCGTGGTCAGCAGCGGCAGCAGCTCGGTGTCGGCTCCGTGGGTGGCCGACACGACCGCGTGCAGCAGCGGGTTGCCTCGTGCGTGCTCGAGGACGGAACGGGTCGCCGCCTCGATCGCACCCACGAGGTCCCCGGTGTGGTCGTCGAACGCGGTGGTGACCACCGCGAGGAACCGGTCGAGCTCGGCCAGGATCATCGCCTCGGCGAGCGCCTTCTTGGTGCCGATCTCGTTGTAGACGGTCTGTCGGCTGACCCCGACGGTCTCCGCGAGGCGAGCCATCGTGACGTGCGCCCAGCCTTCCTCGGTGGTCATCACGACGGCAGCGGCCACCATCCGCTCCCGCAGCGTTCCCCGCTCGAGGGCCGCCTCGAGTCCCCCGTGGGCAGTCATGAACAGGATTCTAGGGACAGCACCCGAGCGCCCGACGGGAGAGTCAGGACCTGGGCGTGAGCGAGAGTGCCTGCACCGGGCACGAGGCGACCGCGGCCACGACGTGCAAGCGGTGCTCCTCGGCGGGGTGCGGGTCGAGCACGTGCATGACCTCGTCGTCGTCCACCTCGAAGAAGGCGTGCGCCATCGACTCGCACATCCCGATGCCCTCGCACAGGTCCCGGTCCACGTGGATCCGCATCAGGCCACCGCCTTGCTGGGGTCGAAGGGGACGAAGTCGGCCTTGTCACGGACCCCGCAGTCGGGGCAGCACCAGTCGGCCGGAATGTCGGCCCAGGCGGTGCCGGCGGCAAAGCCCTCGTGCTCGTCGCCGGCGGCGACCTCGTAGACGTAGGCGCAGCCCGGGCACCGGGCGGCCAGCACCTCGACGACCAGCAGCCCGGGCGTGACGTCCTCGCCGAGCGGCTGCTCGGCGGACGGCAGGCCCGCGGCGTACCGCGCGAGATAGTGCTCGCGCTTGCGGGGGCTGATGTTGGCCAGGCTGACGTCGCCCTGGAAGTGGTTCACGACGCGGGGGTCCATCACGCGACGCCAGACGGCCGGCACGATCGCCAGCACGATCATCCCGGCATAGCCGGTCGGCAGCACCGGCGACTCCTCGAAGTCCCGCAGCGCCTGGTAGCGGCGGGTCGGGTTGGCGTGGTGGTCGCTGTGACGCTGCAGGTGGTAGAGCAGCACGTTGGTGGCGATGTTGTTGGAGTTCCAGCTGTGGCTCGGCAGGACCCGCTCATAGCGCTGCCGCTCGCCGACACCGACCTTGCGCCGCAGCATGCCGTAGTGCTCCATGTAGTTGACCACTTCGAGGAGCGAGAGGCCCACGACCGCCTGGAGGACGAGGTAGGGCGCGATGCCGATGCCGAGCCAGGCGATCATCGCGCCCCAGAGCGCGGCGGTCATCAGCCACGCGTTGAGCACGTCGTTGCCGAGCCGGAAGGGGTGCTGCGACTTGCGGGCGTAGCGGCGCTTCTCCAGCCGCCACGCAGACCTGAGGGAGCCGATGACGGTGCGCGGCCAGAACTGGTAGAAGTTCTCCCCCAGCCGGCTGCTCGCCGGGTCCTCCGGGGTGGCGACGCGGACGTGGTGCCCGCGGTTGTGCTCGATGTAGAAGTGGCCGTAGGCCACCTGGGCCAGCGCGATCTTGGAGAGCCAGCGCTCTCCTGCCTCCCTCTTGTGGCCGAGCTCGTGGGCGGTGTTGATGCCGATGCCACCGATGACGCCGATCGTCAGGCTCAGACCCACCTTGTCCAGGCCCGACAGGCCGCCGAGCACGTCGGGGTGGGCCAGCAGGTAGAAGGCACCGATGAAGCCGGCGTACTGGATCGGCAGGAACAGGTAGGTGATCCAGCGGTAGTACCGGTCGTTCTCCAGCGCCTCGATCACGTCGTCCGGCGGGTTGGACCGATCGAGCCCGACGAGGAGGTCGATCGCGGGCACGACGCCGAGGACCACGATCGGACCGATCCAGAACCAGACTCCCCAGCCGGTGAGCTCGTTGAGCCCGACGCTGGCGAAGGCCAGGCTCGGCACGACCAGGCCGATCAGCCACAGGTAGCGCTTCTTGTCCCGCCACGCGTCGGTCGATCCCGCCGGTACGGTGCCGCTCATCGAGTCGCTGAGGCTCATGGATTGACCTTCCTGCCGTGAACTGGGTTTACAAAACCGTAGATGATGTAAACCTCTTTGACAAGGAGTCGGCCGATGTCAAACGGGTCGCGCGTCCGCAGACGCCGCTCGCGGACCGCTCCGTGCGCTCACCAGACCACCTGGGCGCTGTCGCGCCAGTCGTCCCATCCCCCGCCCGGCGACGCCTCGTCGCTGCGGTTCCACAGGGTCAGGTAGAGGGCGAGCGCCGTCCCGGTGAGCTCGACGTCGGCCTCCGGCACCCCACCGACGAAGCGCGTCGTCACCGGGGGCCGGGCGGTGAGCTCCACCAGCCAGCCCCCCTCACCCTCGTCGGGACGTACGGCGATGCGCCGGCCCTCGTCCGACCGCAGCCGCGACACCGGCCGGGGCAGGAAGCCGGTCAGCAGCTCGTCGATCCCGTCGAGGGCGAGCTCGTCCCCGATCCAGGGCGCGTCGGCGGCGACCGGATATCGCCCCAGGCTCGCGGCGAGGGCATCGACCGCGTGGATCGTCGTCTCGTGGCACTGCCGCCGGGCCCAGAAGCGTCGGGGCGGCGGAGCATCGGCCAGGAACACCAGCACGTCGAGATCCTCGGGCGCCGCACTGATCGCGGTCACCACCTCGATGGCACCGTCTCGCAGCCACTCCAGCGGATCGGTTGATTCGTGGCCCTCGTGCTCCCACCGGTCGGGGGTCTGCTCGGAGCCGGTCACCACCGCGGCCGCCCACCGGTGCACCATCCCCTGGTGGGCCACGAGCCGCCGAAGCGTCCAGTCGGGCGTCGTCGGCACCGGCGCCCGCAGGCCGGCACGATCGGCGTAGCGGACCATCGCCACCATCGCCGCGCGCAGGCCCTCGAGGTGCGCGGCGAGATCGAGCGTGGTGGTCATGGGCCAACGGTGGCAGAGGCCAGGAACATCGTCGCCCCATTTGTCGCTCCCCGATGGCTCCCCCGGGGAGCCACGTGCGCCAAAGTCGGGCAAAGTATGCCCATGAGCACTGGACACCCCATCGGCATCGACTTCGGCGGCACCGGCATCAAGGCGGCAGCCGTCGATCTGCGGGCGGGGAACTTCGCGAGTGATCGAGAGAAGATCAAGACGCCGAGGCCGGCCACTCCCGCAGCAGTGGCAGAGGTCTTCGCCGAGCTGGTGGGACGGTTCCACATCTCCGACTCGCCCATCGGAGTGACGGTGCCCGGCGTCGTCCGCCACGGGGTCGTGCACTCGGCCGCCAACATCGACCCGACGTGGATCGGCGCCGACGCCGACGCGATCTTCAGCGCGGCGCTCAGCCGCGAGGTGCACATCGTCAACGACGCCGACGCCGCGGGGCTGGCCGAGGTGGAGTTCGGCGCCGCGAAGGGCCAGCGCGGCCTGATCATCGTGACCACGCTCGGCACCGGGATCGGCTCGGCGCTGATCCACGACGGTGTCCTGGTGCCCAACTCCGAGCTCGGCCACCTCGAGATCGGCGGCCACGACGCCGAGTCCCGGGCGGCCAACTCGGTCCGCGAGGCCGAGCAGCTGTCCTGGCAGGCCTGGGCCGAGCGGCTCACCACCTACTACCGCGCGGTCGAGAGGCTGTTCGCGCCCGACCTGTTCGTCGTGGGCGGTGGCGTGAGCAAGCAGAGCGACGAGTTCTTGCCGCTGCTCGACATCGAGACACCGATCGTGCCGGCGCAGCTGCGCAACCGGGCCGGGATCATCGGCGCCGCGCTCGTCGCGTCACGCCAGGGCTGAGCGCCTAGCGCCAAGGGTGGGTCAACCGGACCCGCAGGGACGAGCGGGCGCGCTGCCTGGGGATCGCCACCGGCGGCGCCTCCCACCACTCCATCTCCGGGTAGCCGGCCCTGTTCAGGCCTTCGCGGTAGACGAAGTGGCTCCCGCACGAGCAGACCCAGCGGCTGCCGTCCGGGAACTTCGCATCGTGAGCAGGCGCATCGACCTGCTCGAGGCATATGTGGATCCGTCTGGTTGCCATCGACCTCTCCCCGATCCCTCACCGCGCCGATCCGCGCTGGCCGGCGCTGGGCATCGACGCTAGGCACTCGACGCACGGCGAGGGTGAGGCAGCCGAGGAAGATCGCCACTTCCGGGGACGACGGCGGGGTTGTCAGGCGTCGCCGGGGTCCGGGTCGGTGACCTGGCGGAAGGCGCCCGTCGCCATATGCAGGTAGCGCTCAACCACCGCTCGCTCGCTCTCGTCGAAGGACTCGTCGAGCGTGCGCAGGGCCCGGAACATCGGCAGCAACCGCTGCAGCACCTCCTCACGTCCCGAGGCCGTGACCAGGACCTGGGTCCGTCGGCGATCCTGATCGTGGGGGGCGCGGGTGACGTGCCCGTGCCTGGCCAGGCGATCGACGATGCCAGTC
>NZ_JANPEO010000628.1:0-6952 GCF_031422975.1 Nocardioides sp.
TCGGGCATCGACGCGGCGGCCTCCAACGACTCACTCAGCGGTCCGCAGGCGGGCGACTGCACCGACACGGGGCTCGGCGACCTGTCCGAGCTGACCATCGAGGTCGACGAGGAGGCGTCCTACGCCTCGACCGGCGGCTGCTTCCCCAGCGAGACCGGCTGGGCACTCGCGTCGGCGGACCGCGGCCTGGTGCTGCTCGGCGCGGCGGGGATCGTGGAGAACGACCAGGTCCTGCGCGCCGACAATGCGGCCGTCGCGCTGCGGGTGCTCGGCCAGCAGCCGCGCGTCGTCTGGTACGTCCCCAACCTCACGGACCTCGTCGGAGCCGACGGCGTCGGGCTCCGCTCGCTGCTCCCTCGGTGGCTGGTGCCGGGAGTGTGGCTGCTCGGGCTGGCGATGCTCGCCGTCATCTGGTGGCGCGGACGGAGGCTCGGAGCCCTCGCGATCGAACCGCTGCCGGTCACCGTGCGCTCACTGGAGACCACCGAGGCCCGCGGTCGGCTCTACCGCTCGGCCTCCGCCCGGGGGCACGCGGCCGACGTGTTGCGGCGCTCCACCCGTGACGGGCTGTCGACCCACCTGCGGCTGCTACCGACGCAGGTCGCGGACCTCGTCCGTGACGTCTCTGCACGACTCGACCGCCCGACCCGGGACGTCGAGGCCCTGATCGGCGACCGGGCCGAAGCGCCCGCCACCGACGCCGAACTCATCCGCCTGGCCACCGCGTTGGCCGAGCTCGACAGAGAGGTACGCCGCACATGACCATCCTGAACGACAGCCCGCCCATCGACCACGAGGCCGCCCGCGAACGGCTCGCCGCGGTCCGCGCCGAGGTCGCCAAGGCGGTCGTGGCCCAGGACGCTGCCGTCTCCGGCCTGCTCGTGGCGCTCCTGTGCGGCGGCCACGTGCTGATGGAGGGCGTGCCGGGCGTGGCCAAGACGCTGCTGATCCGGACCCTGGCCGGCTCGCTCGACGTGGAGACGCGACGGGTGCAGTTCACGCCGGACCTGATGCCCGGTGACATCACCGGCTCCATGGTGATCGACGGCCGGGCCGGCGAGCTGACCTTCCGCGAGGGCCCGCTGTTCACCAACCTCCTGCTGGCCGACGAGATCAACCGGACGCCGCCCAAGACCCAGTCGGCGCTGCTGGAGGCCATGGAGGAGGGGCAGGTCTCGGTCGACGGTGTCTCGCGACCGCTGCCCCGGCCGTTCCTGGTGGCGGCCACCCAGAATCCGGTCGAGTACGAAGGCACCTACCCGTTGCCCGAGGCTCAGCTCGATCGCTTCCTGCTCAAGATCGTCCTACCCATCCCCCAGCGGGACGCCGAGCTCGAGATCCTCACCCGGCACGCGGCCGGCTTCGACCCCCGCGACGTCGCGGCGGCCGGAGTGCGAGCGGTCGCCGGAGCGGCCGACATCGAGGCGGGCCGGGCCGCGGTCGGCACGGTGCAGGTCTCGCCGGAGGTGACCGGCTACATCGTCGACATCGCCCGCGCCACCCGCGAGTCGCCGTCGCTGTCGCTCGGGGTCTCCCCGCGCGGAGCGACCGCGCTGATGCGCGCGTCGCGCGCCTGGGCGTGGCTGACGGGCCGCGACTTCGTGACGCCTGACGACGTCAAGGCCCTCGCCCACGCCACCCTCGTCCACCGGCTCGGGCTGCGTCCCGAGGCCGAGCTCGAGGGCGTCGACGTGTCTGCCGTGCTCACCTCGGCCCTCCACTCGGTCCCGGTCCCCCGCTGAGCTGATGGTCATCACCGGTCGCGTCCCCCTGCTGCTGGCCCTCGGGTTGGTGCCCGTGGTGCTGCGCCCTGCCATGGGGACGGTCTGGGGCTGGCTGCTCCTGGTGGCACTGCTGAGCGCCGTCGACTGGCTCCTGGCCGCCAGGCCGACGACCCTGGCGCTGCAGCGCTCGGACGTGGGGTCGGTCCGGCTCGGCCACGACGCCGAGTCGCGGCTCCTGGTCGCCAACCCCACAACCAGGACGATCCGTGCGCTCCTCCGCGACGCGTGGCAGCCGACGGCAGGCGCCCACCACAACCGGCACCGGCTGCGACTCGCCGCCGGGGACGCGACCGCGCTCACGACCGGGCTGCGTCCTCGCCGGCGGGGCGACCTGCGGGCGGTCGGCGTGACCGTGCGGATCCCCGGTCCTCTCGGGCTGGCCGGCCGCCAGGCGACGCTCGACGTGCCGGGTGCGGTGCGATCGCTGCCACCCTTCGAGTCCCGCAAGCACCTGCCCTCGCGACTGGCCCGGTTGCGCGAGCTCGACGGCCGGTCGGCGGTGCGCATCCGGGGCGCCGGCACCGAGTTCGACTCGCTGCGGGAGTACGTCCGCGGCGACGACGTACGCTCCATCGACTGGCGAGCCACCGCCCGCAACCGCAACGTCGTGGTCCGCACCTGGCAGCCGGAGCGCGACCGCCGAGTAGTGATCGTCCTGGACACGTCCCGTGTTTCGGCTGCCCGGATCGGGGACGTGCCCCGGCTCGACTCGGCGATGGATGCGGCGCTGCTGCTGGCCGCCCTCGCGGCCCGCGCGGGCGATCGCATCGACTTCCTGGCCGGCGACCGGCTGGTCCGGGCCCGGGTGCGCGCCGCGGGCGCCCGGGACATCGCGGCCACGCTGCAGGACACGATGGCCGACCTCGAGCCCGTGATCGCCGAGGCCGACTGGGCCGCACTGGCCGGGGCGGTCAACCACCTCGGTCGGCAGCGGGCGCTCGTCGTCCTCCTCACCCCGCTCGAGCCGGCCTCGGTGATCGAGAGCCTGCTGCCCGTGCTCCCGGCGCTCCTCAAGCACCACCGCGTGGTCGTCGCCTCGGTGCAGGATCCCGCACTGGCGCACCTGCGGGATCGAACCGGCTCCCTCGCCGAGGTGTACGCCGCAGCGGCGGCCGCGCAGGTCCTGCACCAGCGTCGCCGCGCCAGCGAGATCCTCGGCGCACTGGGCGTCGACGTGGTGGATGCCGATGCCGAGCGGCTGCCGCCGGCGCTGGCCGACCACTACCTGGCGCTCAAGGCCCGCGGATTGCTCTAGGCCTGGCTGGCGACCCGGTCCTCGAGCAGCGCGGCGTCGATGTCGCCGGTGTGACCGCGGGCGACCGCGCTGCGTCCGACCACGAAGACGTAGGCGAAGAAGGCGAGCTCGGCGGTGATCCCGATGCCGACCCTGGCTCCGGTCGGAAGGCTCGAGGGGGTCACGAAGGCCTCGATGATGCCACTGACGAACAGCACCACCACGAGCCCGAGTGCCACGGTGCCCGCCGTACGGCCCTCTCGGGCCATCGACTGGCCCCGCGTCAGGTCACCGGGCGCGATCCACGACCAGAAGAGCCGCAGGCCGACGCCGGCCGCGACGAAGACGGCGGTCAGCTCGAGCAGTCCGTGCGGGCTGATCAGTCCCCAGAAGTGGGCGGCACGGTCGTGCCGGATCATGATCGAGGCGACGACCGCGAGGTTGGCGACGTTCTGGAACAGCAGGTAGATGACCGGTGCGCCCAGGACCCCCAGGGCGATGCACAGCGCCGCGACCCACGCGTTGTTGATCCAGACCTGGGCCGCGAAGTGCGAGGCGGCGTACTCGCTGTAGTAGCTCTCGAAGTCGTTGCGCACGAGCTGGTCGATGTCCTCGGGCGAGAGCATGGTCTGCTCGACCGCCGGATGCTGGAGAAGCCACCAGATCATCACGCCGGTGACCACGACGTTGGCGCCCATCGTCGTCAGCCACCACCAGCGGAGCCGGTACAGCGCAGCCGGGAAGCGTTCGGTGAAGAAGCTCCCCACACTGCCCCACGTGGTGGCTCGGGTGCCGACGGTGCGCAGGCGCGCCCGGGCCAGGATGGAGGACAGATAGGCGATCAGGGCGGCGTCCGGGGCAGACGTGCGCACGACCGAGAGGTGCGTCGCGACGCGCTGGTAGAGGTCGACCAGCTCGTCGTTCTGGTCGCCCTCGAGGCGGCGCCGGGCGGTGAGCTCCTCGAGTCGCTGCCAGTGCTCGCGGTGCGCCAGCACGTATGCGTCGAGGTCCACGCAGCCAGCCTATGCTGGCGGTGATGTCCGATCCCGGCCCTGCCTTCGCCAGCCTCACCGCCGACGACCACGTCACCGGCGAGGCCGTCGCGCTCGACCTGCCACCGGCCAGCCTGGGTTCGCGGATCGGCAGTGGACTGATCGATGTCGCCGTCACCGTGCTGCTGCTGATCGCGATCTTCATCGTCTTCGGGATCGCTGCCCTCCAGACCGATGGCGCGCTCGCCCACGTCGCGATGGTCGCGACCATGATCACCGTCTTCCTGGTCGTCCCGACCACCGTCGAGACGCTCAGCCGCGGCCGCTCCCTCGGCAAGCTCGCGTGCGGCCTGCGCACGGTCCGCGACGATGCCGGCCCGATCTCCTTCCAGCACGCGTTCGTGCGGTCCCTCGTCGGTTTCGTCGAGATCTACGCGTTCACCGGGGCCCCGGCCTTCTTCTCGGCCCTGCTCTCCGCGAAGGGAAAGCGTCTCGGCGACCACGCCGCGGGCACCTACGTGGTCCGTGAACGCGTGCGACTCCACCTCGCACCGCCGGCCCTGCTCCCGCCGCAGCTGGTGCCGTGGGCGCGCACGGCCGACATGGCGTCACTGCCGACCGGGCTGTCGCTCGCCGTGCGCCAGTTCCTCGGGCGGGCCGCCACCCTCGACCCGGCCACGCGCGACGACCTCGGCTCCCGACTCGCGGCCGAGGTGGGGGCGTACGTCGCTCCGCCCCCGCCTCCCGGTACCGCACCCCACGACTTCCTGGCCGCGGTGATTGCCTCGCGTCGCGAGCGCGACACCGCCCGGCTGGCCCGGGAGTCCGCCCTGCGCGCGCGTCTGGTGGGCGGCCGCTGAGCTCATG
Organism: Nocardioides sp.; assembly: GCF_031422975.1. Classification (GTDB taxonomy): domain Bacteria; phylum Actinomycetota; class Actinomycetes; order Propionibacteriales; family Nocardioidaceae; genus Nocardioides. The sequence continues at coordinate 4,878 of NZ_JANPEO010000628.1, forward strand.
CGGTCGGGGCGGCACTGCTGCGGTTTCACATCGGGTCAGTGACCGACGCGGGTGTAGGCCAGATCGGTGATGACCCGGTCCTTCTCCAGACCCTTGCGCTCGAAGCGGGTGATCGGGCGCTCGGCCCACCGCTCGACCGGTCCCCCGTCGAGCAACGGCTCGGCGTCGAGCACCTCGGTCATCTGCGTGGCGTAGTCGGCCCAGTCGGTGGCGAGCCGCCAGACCCCGCCCGGCGTGAGCCTGCTCGCGGCGACGGCCGCGTTGAGCGGCGTGACGAGGCGGCGCTTGTGGTGCTTGGTCTTGTGCCACGGGTCGGGGAAGAACGTCCACAGCTCGGTCAGGCTGCCGGGCGCGAGCAGGTGCTCGAGCGACCAGACGGCATCGACGCCCAGGAAACGCACGTTGTCCGCGCCCGCCTCGGCCACCCGCCACAGCGAATCGGCGATGCCCGGGATCCACACCTCGAAGGCGAGGACGTTGGCCTCGGGCCTGGTCGCCGCCAGCGCGGCCGTTGCCTCCCCGATGCCGGAGCCGATCTCCACGATCAGCGGCGCCTCGCGGTCCCACCAGCTGCTCAGGTCGAAGTCGGGCCGGTCGACCGCCTCGTCCGGGATCACCCAGTCGGCCTGGTGCGCCGCCCACCCCTCGGCCTGTTGGGGGGTGAAGCGGCTGCCTCGCCGCGAGTAGGTCAGCACCTCCTGCATCCGGCGACCGTCGTGGGTCAGCTTGTGGTGGGGGCGCGGGGGGCGGACGTGGCTCACGCGTGCATTCTCCCAGCCCCGCGGGCTGCCTCCGGCACCGAGGCACACTGGGAGCGTGGCCCTGCGCGTGCTCACCTCCCTGTCCCCGGCCCGGCGCCGGCTGGTGGCGGGGGTCCTGACGCTTAGCGTGATCGCGGTCGCGAGCGTCGTCGGGGCGGCCCTGCTTCGTCGCGAGCCACCCGTCAGGCCCGTCGACCAGGCCCGGAGCGGACCGGTGCTGCTGGTGCCGGGCTACGGCGGCTCCACGGACGCCCTCGAGGTCCTCGCGGAGGCGCTCGAGGCCGCCGGGCGCGACGTCCGGATCGTCGAGGCGACCGGCCCGGGCACCGGCGACCTGCGCGAGCGGGCAGCCGACCTCGCTCGGACGGTCGAGGCGACGCTCCGAGACACCGGGGCCCCGTCGGTCGACATCGTCGGATACTCGGCCGGCGGGGTGGTGCTGCGGATCTATGTCGCCGACCTGGGCGGGGGTTCGACCGTACGCCGTGCCATCACGCTCTCCTCCCCCCACCACGGCACCGACCTGGCTCGGCTACTCGGTGCAGAGCGTCTGCCCGGGCCTGCTCGTGGCGCACCCCGACGTGCCGCGGACCCCCGCCGTCATCGAGATGGTCGCGTCCGCCCTCGGCAGCCACCGGCCGGTCCAGCCGGACTCGTCGGTGTGCGCGGGGCGGGACGGGCGCTGAGGGATCAGTCGGTGACGTCCTTGGTCATGAAGTTGGCCCAGCCCGCGCCGAGGAAGACGACGACGTACGCCGCCTGGACGAGCACGCCGCGCACCACGTCCCCCCACAGGATCGGATCGCGGAACAGGTCCACGAAGGCCAGCCAGTGCCGCGGCTCGAGGCGACCAGCAACGACAATGTGCCCAGGGCGGCCCCGAGCGGGGACTGGGCGACGGTGGACAGGAACAGGCCAACCGCGACGACACCGAGCATGCACAGCATCGCGTAGCCGAAGGCCAGGCACGTGCGCCCGAGGAGCTCCGGCGTCGACATCGCAGTGCCGGACACGCTGGTGGTCGGGCCGGTGACGGTCACGGTCTGGTCCCCGAGCAGGAGGAGGCCGGCGACGTAGGCCGTGATGGCCACGACGAGGACCGTGACGACCACGAACGCCATCACCGCGACCAGCTTGGCGACCAGCAGGTGCGTGCGGCCGACCGGCCGGATCAGCAGGTAGCGCAGGGTGCCTTGCTGGGCTTCGCCCGCGATCGCCTCCCCGGCCGTGATCGCGACCGCGATCGGCAAGAACAGCGGCAGCACCAAGGCGAGCGCCGCCAGCGGGAACAGGGTGCCCTCGGTCAGCACAGCC
>NZ_JANPEO010000629.1:0-5561 GCF_031422975.1 Nocardioides sp.
CGGTCTTGTCCAGCAGGGACGCGTTGGGCGCGCGGACCTCGTCGACGAGGTAGGGCTGCAGGACCTCACCGCCGTTGGCGAGGCCGGCGGCGACCATCGCCATCTGCAGCGGCGTCGCGGTGACGCTCGACTGGCCGATCCCCGAGAGTGCGGTCTGGGGGGCGTCCATGTCGGCGGGGTAGAGCGACCTGGCCTGCCCGGGTAGGTCCTCCAGGGCGGTCGAGTTGAAGCCGAAGGCCTCGGCCTGCTCGGTCATCGCGTCCACTCCGAGCTCGTTGGCCAGCGTCAGGAAGCTGACGTTGCAGGAGACCGCGAGCGCCTGGGTGAGGGTGATCTTGTTGGCGCCGCAGGTGCCGCCTTGCCAGTTGCCGACCGACGTCGTCGACTGCGGCAGCTGGAACTGCGCGCCGCTGGGGACGATCGAGTCCTTGTCGTAGTTGCCCGACTCGATGGCCGCCGCCGCGGTGACCAGCTTGAAGGTCGAGCCGGGAGGCAGCGTGGTGCCGATCGCGCGGTTGATCAGCGGCGTGTTCGGGTCGCTCTCGAGGCGCTCGGCCTCGGCTGCGACGTCGCCGAGGTCGTGCGAGGCGAGCAGGTTGGGGTCGAAGGTCGGGTTGGAGACCATCGCCAAGATCTTGCCGGTGCTCGGCTCGAGTGCGACGACGGCGCCCTTCGCGTCCCCCGGCAGGGCCTGCAACCCGTCGAACGCGGCGTCCTGGGCGGCAGCATTGATCGTCAGCTCGACGTTGCCGCCCTTGGGCTCGGCATTGCTGAGCATGTCGACCAGGCGGGTGACGAACAGCCGTGAGTCGTCTCCGGAGAGCACCTCGTTCTGCGAACGCTCGATGCCCGTCTGGGAGTAGTAGGAGAAGTAGCCGGTGAGCGGCGCGTAGCGCATCGGCTCCGGATAGGTCCGCTGGAACTTGTACTGGTCGTCGGAATCCACGCTCCGCGCGATCGGTTCCTTGTCGACCAGGATCGCCCCGCGCTCGCGCGCGAAGGCCGCGGTGATGACGCGTCGGTTGTTGGCGTCGGCGGCGAGCTCGTCGGCCCGGAAGTACATGAGGTAGGTCGCGTTGAGCAGCAGCGCCACGAACAGGAGCAGGCAGAACATCGAGATCGTGCGGATCGGCTTGTTCATCGGGGCCCCCGTGGCGTCGGGAGTGAGGCGAGAAGCGTCGTGGGGTGATTCATCGCAGCTTCACCACCTGGGTCATCTCGCTGTCGGTCGCATTGGCGGCCAGGTCGTCCGAGCTGCGCGGGATCGGGCGTCGCGCGTGGTCGGAGATGCGCACGAGCAGGGCGATGATCACCCAGTTGGCGACCAGCGACGACCCGCCGTAGGACAAGAAGGGGGTGGTGAGGCCGGTCAGCGGGATCAGCCCGGTGACGCCGCCGATGACGACGAACACCTGGAGCGCGACGATGCTGGCGAACCCGACGCCCAACAGCTTGCCGAAGCCGTCGCGCGAGATCAGCGCGATGCGCAGCGCGCGCTCGACGATCAGGCCGTAGCAGAGGATGATCGCCATCACCGCGGTCAGACCGAGCTCCTCGCCGATCGCGGCGATGATGTAGTCGGACTCCGCGTAGATGATCCGCTCGGGCAGGCCCTCACCGAAGCCGCGACCGATCAGGCCGCCCCAGCCCATCCCGAACATCGCCTCCACCGGCTGGTAGCTGCCCGGCGACGCGTCGTAGTAGTCCATCGGGTGCAGCCAGAAGTTGAAGCGGTTCTGCACGTTGCCGACGAAGGAGTAGGCCGCCAGCGCGCCCGCGCCGAAGAGCACCCCGCCGACGAGCAGCCAACCCGGGCGCTCGGTGGCGACGTAGAGCATCACCAGGAACAACCCGAAGAACAGCAACGAGGAGCCGAGGTCGTTCTGCAGGACCAGGATCATCATCGAGACGCTGAACATGGCCAGGATCGGGCCGAGGTCGCGCCCGCGCGGTAGGTCGATGAACAGCACCCGGCGACCGGCGAGGGCGAGGGCGTCTCGGTGCTGGACGAGGTAGCCCGCGAACGCGATCACGAGCAGCACCTTGGCGACCTCGCCGGGCTGGAAGCTGAAGCCGGCGACGTTGATCCAGATCCGCGCACCGTTGATGTCGGTGCCGATGAGGGGCAGGAACGGCAGCACCAGCAGGGCGATGCCGGCAAGGCCTGACGTGTAGGTCAGGCGTTGCAGGGTCCGGTGGTCGCGCAGCACCATGATGGTCAGGATGAACAGCGCCACGCCGAGGGTCATCCAGGTCAGCTGCTGGCGGGCGAAGGTGTGCGGCTTGTCGAGCACCTCGTAGGTCAGGTCCAGGCGGTGGATGACCGCGAGGCCCAGGCCGTTGAGGGCCGCGACCAGGGGCAGCAGCACCGGATCGGCGTACGGCGCCACGAGGCGTACGGCGATGTGGGCTGCCACCACGAGCGCCGCCAGCCAGCCGCCGTACCCGACGATGTCGGCGGGGATCGTGCCCTCCACGCCCAGTCCGACCGCGGCGTAGGCGCCGACGCCGACCACGAGCGCGATCAGGAGCAGGAAGAGCTCGGCGCCCCGGCGACGCCGGTGCACGAACCCCATCAAGGTGCCGGACTGACTCATTGCGGGATGTCCTGGAAGGCGGCGTAGTTCTCCACCGTGGCGTGCGCGTCGTCGAGGTCGGCGGCCTCGATGCCGCCGGTCAGGGCCTCGATGTCGATCTCGGAGAGGTAGTCGGTGTCGACGTCGCTGACCTCGTAGGGGCGCGAGACCTCGATCCCGGGGATCTGCGCGTTGAGGCCGCGGAAGATCGTCACCTTGTCGTCCTGGACGCCGACATAGAACTGGCTCTGGCTCCACGACCAGGCGAAGGCGAGTGCGATCCAGCCCAGGCCGACCAGGACGGTCGTGACGAGCAGGCGCTTGAGCCACGTGTAGCGGGCGGGCGGGCGGGGCGCGTAGCGGGCTGCCTCGGGATCGATGGGGTCGGAGGCGATGGCGCGGACGTCGCCGGGCAGGTCGATGGGCAGGTCGGACTGGATCGCGGGGATCTCGCCGGTGTCACCGGAGCGGTGGCCGCGAAAGCCACGGCTGCGGGTGGCGCCGCTGGCCGCGAGCCGACGCGGCAGCTCGGCCGCGGCCCCGACCAGGAGCGGCTCGAGTGCGGGCTCGGGTGCTGTCGCGACGACCTCGGCCACGATGCAGGTGACGTTGTCGCTGCTGCCCGCCTCGAGGCTGGCGCGGACGAGCTCGACGGCCGCGAAGTCGGGGGTGCCGCTGCGCAGGATGTCGGCCATCCGGTCGTCGGTGAGGAAGCCGCAGGCCCCGTCGCTGCAGACCAGGAGCCGATCGCCGACCTGGACGGGCACCTCGAAAAGATCGGGCTCCTCGTGCCGGATGCCGTCGACGGCCTTGAGGATGAGGTTGCGGTGTGGGTGCGTCCTCGACTGCTCCTCGGTGATGCGGCCCTCGTCGATCAGGCTCTGGACGAAGGTGTGGTCGTGGGTGAGCTGGCGCAGCTCGCCGGCGCGCAGGAGATAGGCGCGGCTGTCGCCGAGGTGACCGACGGCGACCACGGTGCCGTCGAAGAGCAGCACGGAGGCGGTGGTGCTGGTGCCGTTGAGGGCGGGGTCCTCGTCGATGAGCTCGGAGATCCGGTCGTTGGCGCGGTGGATGGCGCCGGCGACCTGGCTGAGCGGGTCGTCGCTGGGCGGGCTGTCGAGCTTGCGCAGCGCCTGTACGGCGGTGGCCGATGCCAGGTCACCGCGGACGGCTCCACCGACGCCGTCGCAGACGGTCAGCAGCCACGGCCCGGCATAGCCGGAGTCCTGGTTGTCCTTGCGGATCCGACCGACGTCCGAGATGGCCGAGAACTGGAGGAAGAGCTGTTGCGCAGCGGTCATCGGCCCTCACTTCCGCAGTTCGAGGATGGTCTTGCCGATCCGCACCTGGACGCCCAGGCCGATGGTGGTGGGCTGGGTGACGCGCACCGAGCCGACATAGGTGCCGTTGGTGGAGCCGAGGTCCTCGACGAACCACTCGTCGCCACTCGCCGCGACTCGGGCGTGGCGGGTGGAGACGTAGTCGTCGTCGAGCTTGATGGCCGCGTCAGCGCCGCGACCGATCAGCAGCGGGGCATCGCTCAGCTCGGCGCGGGCGCCCGTGTTGTCGCCCTCGATCACGATCAGGTGGGTCGGGGAGCCGCGGCGCTTGGTCGGCGCCTTGGCCTTGGTCTTGGCCCGGGCCGGTGCTGCCCCCCGCGCCGTCTCGGGGACGCGCGCGCCGAACATGTCGGAGCGGATGACGGAGACCGCCGAGAGCACGAAGATCCACAAGATCGCGAGGTAGGCGAAGCGGATCAGGAACAAGGTCAGCTCGGACATGAGTCAGTCCTCCCCATCGACACGGACCGTCATCGTCGTACGACCGATCTTCACCTCGGCACCGTCGCGCAGTACGGCGCGGGGGACCTTGGTGCCGTTGACGAGCATGCCGTTGGTGGAGCCCAGGTCGACGACCTCGAGGTCCTCGCCGTTGACGAGGAACTCCACGTGCTGGCGGCTGATGCCGGGGTCGTTGATCCGCAGGTCGGCCTCGGTGCCGCGGCCGACCACGAGACCGGGTGCGCGCAGCGGGTGCCGGGTGCCGTTGACCTCGAGCACGGCGCGCGACGACCGGGTGCGGGTGCGCTGGTCGTTGTCGGTGACCTGCGCCTCGGCGTGGCTGCGGATGCGGAAGCGGCCGGTGGTGAGGTCGCCGGCCGTCTCGAAGTCGACCGACACGGGCCCGGTGAAGACGTAGCCCTGGGAGTCGGCGTGGTCCTTGAGCTGGTCGATGAGGTCGCGGCCCATCGCGTCGTCGTAGCCGTGCAACCGCTCGAGGTCGACGGCCGACAGCTCGACGTGGAACGTGTTGGGCACCAGGCGTCGGTCGCGGCTGAGGATCTGAGCGTTGTTGTCGCACTCGCGTTGCAGGGCCGCGGCGATCTCGACGGGCTGGACGGCGCTGCGGAAGGCGCGTGCGAAGGCGCCGGAGATCAGTTCCTCCAGCTTGTGCTCGAAGCGTTGCAAGCCGTTCACGTCCAGCGCCTCCTCTCCGGTTCAGGGGTGTTCAGGGGTGTGGCGGGGGCTGCCATCGGGCGCGCATGAGCAACCGCCGTAGCGGTCACGCGGTCGTGCAGATGTCGCCGATCGTACTGTCCGTCGCGCCGCGCACCGCTTCGGGCCGACGGCGCGCCCCCGACAGGGTTCGCCGCACCGGCTGTCCGATTGGGAGTGTCCGGCGGGCTTGGGATAACCTGTCCCCCGCTTCTTGCGCGAGTGGCGGAACGGCAGACGCGCTGGCTTCAGGTGCCAGTGTCCGAAAGGGCGTGGGGGTTCAAATCCCCCCTCGCGCACACGTGAACGTAGGTCCCGGGTCTCCCGGGGCCTTCGTTCATTTTTCAAACGCGCGTCGGCCCGGGGCCCCCGACCAGCTCGGTGAGCTCGCACCGAGTGCGTCGTTATGCTCGACGAACAAAGGGGTGATGGCATGGCAATGCTCGAGGACGGCACAGGCGCCGATGCGGCTCTGCGTGACGGTGATCCC
>NZ_JANPEO010000630.1:0-2247 GCF_031422975.1 Nocardioides sp.
GACTTCCACTGGGCGGCGGTGGTGGCGCTGCTGCCCCTGGTGATCGCCTTCGGGCCGTACCTCCGTCGCGATCACGGCGTGGTCGACCCGGCGGCGCAGGCCGCCGCCGAAGCGGTGCCGTGGCGCCCGCTGCTGCTGGTCGGCGCCGCCCTGGTGCTCTTCTACATGGTCGACACGGCTGCGGCGACGTGGGGACCGACCTATCTCGACGACGCGTTCGACACCCCGTCCGGGCTGGTCGCCCTGGCGACGCTTCCCTACCTCCTCGCGAGCGGCGCCATGCGGCTCGCCGGGGACACCCTGGTCGCTCGCCTCGGGCCGGTGGCGGTGCTGCGCTACGGCGCCCTCGTCGCCTTCGGCGCGCTCGCCGTCATCGTGCTCGCGCCGACGTGGCCGGTCGCCGTGCTCGGCTTCACCGTGCTGGGGCTCGGGGTCGCGGTCATCGCGCCGCTGGGCTACTCGGCGGCCGCCGTGCTCGCAGGTGGCTCTTCCCCGAGCGGTGCCGCGCGGCAGGCTCGGGTCGATGCCGTGATCGCGCGCGTCAAACAGTTCAACTACGTCGGCGCGCTGCTCGGCTCGGTGCTCACGGGCCTGGCAGGCGCCGGGTCGCTGCGGGTCGGCTTCGCGGTGCCGATGGTGCTCGTCCTGTTGCTGTTCCCCCTGGCCAAGGCGTTCGCGCCGGCTCCCTCTCAGGTAGGGATCAGCACCCAGTAGTCGAGGTCGAGCAGCACGCCGTCGGCGTACTTCCCGTCGTCGCCGCGCAGCGTCATCGACTCGTCGCGGCCCTTGGTGGCCACCAGGCGCAGCCGCAGGGCGCCGACACCCGGCGCGTCGGTCCCGGCCTTGTCGAGCACCTCGGACCAGGAGTAGACCGTGTCGCCGGCGAACGCCGGAGAGGTGTGCGCGCCGGCGTTGATCGCGGCAATGAGCTGGGCGTTGGCCAAGCCGTTGAAGGACAGCGCGCGTGCCAGCGAGATCACGTGGCCGCCGTAGATGAGGCGGGTGCCGTCGGGGCGAGCCTCGGTGTTGAAGTGCACCTTCGCGGTGTTCTGCCACAGCCGCGTCGCCAGCATGTGCTCGGGATCGGTGAGCGTCACCCCGTCGACGTGGTCGACCTTCTCGCCGACCTCGTAGTCGCCGAGGCGGTGCGGCTCGCCGGCAGCCGCGAAGTCGTACGCCGTGAAGTCGAGACCGGCGGGGATCTTCAGGTCTTGCGGGGTCAACGTGTCCTTGAGCTCGGGCACCACCGCCTCCGGAGTCGGCGCCTCGACATCGCGCTTGTGCACCATCACCCAGCGGCACCAGTCGATGGCGACCTCGCCACGCTGGTTGACGGCGCTGGAGCGGACCCAGACCACGCCCGTCTTGGCGTTGGAGTTCTGCTTGAGGCCGATGACCTCGCTGCTGGTGCGGAGCGTGTCGCCGGGGACGACGGGCTGGTGGAAGCGGCACTCGGCATAGCCGAGGTTGGCCACCGCGTTGAGGGAGACGTCCGGGACGGTCTTGCCGAAGGCGACGTGGAAGCCGATCAGCTCCTCGACCGGGTGCCGCTCGAGACCGACGCTCTTCGCGAACTCGGCGCTGCTGGGGAGCGCGAACCGCGACGGGTAGAGCGCCTGGTAGAGCGCCCGGTCACCCTCGGTGATCGTGCGCGGCGTCGCGTGCTCGATCACTTGGCCGACGGTGAAGTCCTCGAAGAAGTTGCCCGCGTTCGTCTTGCCCGTGCTCGTCCCACTCATGGGCCACATCGTGCCGCACCCGCGCCCTGATGGACGCGGGTGCTCACGTGGCCCTTCTCACGGCTGGCTCAGACGCCGCCGCCACCAGCCTTGCGGCGGTGCACCTTCGGCGCCGCGCCACCTTCGACTTCGGACCCGTGCGCCTTCTCCGGGGTCGGGCCGTCCTGGTGGACGCCCTTCTCCTTGTTGTTCTTCTTGTCCAGGGCCTCACGCATCTTGGCCTTGAGGTCTTCGTTCGACATGAGCGGATCCTCCTCCGTGGTCTGGGCACCACCCTGCCAGCAGGGTCACCCATCGGTCGAGGGGGTTGTCGCCGTACGCCGCAGCCGGGCCCGCTTCCCGCCGCTGGTTGAGCAGCGAGCGCCGCCGACGTGTGGAAACCAAGGCCCTGACCCGGCTCTCACCGAGTCCCGAAAACTTTCTGAAAATACTTTCCCCAGACCCCCGAGAACGGCCGAATCCGGGGCCTGAATGTCGGTGGTCCCTGCTTGGCTTGACTCATGGAATC
>NZ_JANPEO010000631.1:0-2789 GCF_031422975.1 Nocardioides sp.
CCCGCACGACAGCTCGATGCCGCCCCACGATGCGGTGCGGTCGGTGTCATCCGAGAGGTCCTCGCCGGCGACCCGGTCAGGGAGGGCTGCCACCAGCTCGGCGCACGCGGCCGCGTCGCCGTCGGAGAGGGCAGGCAGGTCCGCAGAGCAACCGGCGAGCAGCAGGAGGCAGGGCACAGCGACGCCCCGCGTCCAGACGGACACGGGGCGTCGGCGAGTCAGGCTCAGATGTGGACGACGGGGCACGTCAGCGTGCGCGTGATGCCGTCGAGGTTCTGCACCTTGGAGACGACCAGCTTGCCGAGCTTGTCGACGTTGCGGGCCTCGGCACGCACGATCACGTCGTAGGGGCCCGTGACGTCCTCGGCGAGCGTGACGCCCTTGACCTGGGCAATGGCCTTGGCGACGTCGGCGGCCTTGCCGACGTCGGTCTGGATCAGGATGTAGGCCTGGACGACCATCGTGGGACTCCTCGGTGTCGATCGAAGTGGTGCCTTTGCGTGTGCGAGCGCCAACCTACCGTGAGCGCCGTCACTTCTCGATAGGTGCCCGGCCCCGGGCTCACGAGCCCCGATCGGGTCTGATGGGCCGCATGGCATTCCCCCCGGACGCGACCCTGGCCGACGCCGGCGAATTCGGCCTGATCGAGGCCTTCACCGCGCTCTTCGAGCAGGGCGAGCACGTGCTGCTCGGGCCGGGCGACGACGCCGCGGTGCTGCGGATCCGCACGGGGCACGTCGTCGTCTCCACCGACCTGATGGTCGAGGGCCGGCACTTCCGCCGCGACTGGGCCAGCGCCGAGGACGTCGGTCATCGCGCCGCGGCGCAGAACCTCTCGGACATCAATGCCATGGGCGGCGCTGCCCACTCGCTCACCATCGGCCTGGGCGCGCCCGCCGACCTGCCGGTGCAGTGGGCGCTCGACTTCGCCCGCGGCTTCGCGGCCGAGTGCGCGAGCGTCGGGGCGAGCGTCGTCGGTGGCGACCTGACCCGGGCAGGGGAGATCGTGATCGCCGTGACCGCCATCGGTGCGTGCACGCAGGCGCCCGTCGTGCGCTCGGGCGCGGTGGCGGGCGACGTGCTCGCCCTCACCGGTCGTCAGGGCTGGGCAGCTGGCGGGCTGGCCGTGCTCGGCCGCGGCTTCCGCTCGCCGCGCGTGCTCGTCGAGGCCTATCGCCGGCCCCAGCCGCCGTACGCCGCGGGCAGGCTCGCCGCCGAAGCCGGCGCCACCTCCATGATCGACATCTCCGACGGGCTGCTTGCCGAGGCGCGCCACCTGGCCGAGGAGAGCGGAGTCGCGATCGACGTACGACGCAAGGCGTTCGACCTCGCCGAGCCGCTGGTCGCCGTGGGAGCCGCGCTCGGCGTCGAACCGCTTCAGTTCGTGCTCGGCGGCGGCGACGACCACGCGCTGCTGGCGACCTTCCCGAGTGCTGCGGGCGTGCCCGAGGGCTGGCAGGTCATCGGTACGGTGAGCGAGGGTGAGGGCGTGACCGTCGACGGCGGCGCCTACGAGGGTCCCACCGGGTGGACCCACTTCTAGGCGGTTCATCGCTCGATTTCACCCATCCCGGCGGTTCGGATACTCTTGTGCGGTTGCTCGCTGGCCGTTCTCGGCCCTGGCGGGCCGATCGTTCTCGAATGACCAACGAATCTTCAGGAGTACACGGTGGCTGCCGTCTGTGACATCTGCGCCAAGAAGCCCGGCTTCGGCAACAACCGACCCTGGTCGCGCAAGATTACGAAGCGTCGCTTCGACCCGAACATCCAGCGCGTGCGCGCCACCGTCAACGGTTCGCCCAAGCGTCTGAACGTCTGCACCGGCTGCCTCAAGGCCGGCAAGGTCACGCGCTGACCTGACGCACCGTCGCAACAGGCCCCGAGAGCACCGCTCTCGGGGCCTGTTCGTCATCCATGTCGGTGCCCGGGGCTAACCTGTGCCCTTCGACGCACACGTCCGCGAAAGGGTGCCAGCGATGGAGACCGTGCCGAGCGGCATCTCGACGGCTGCCCTGGCGCGTTTCGTGGAGATCGCCACCGACGCGCTCTCGCAGGCGCGCGAGGAGATCGACGCCCTCAACGTCTATCCCGTGCCCGACGGCGACACCGGCACCAACATGTTCCTGACGATCTCGGCGGCTCGCGACGCGATCGTGCAGGCGGTGGCCGAGAACCCCGATCTCGATCAGGTCGACGCCATGCGGGTCCTGTCCCGCGGCGCGCTGCTCGGCGCTCGCGGCAACTCAGGCGTCATCCTCAGCCAGATGCTCGGGGCGTATGTCGCCCGGCTGGCCGAGGGGACCCACGACGTCCGCAACGCCGTCGTGGCCGCGGAGGCCATGCAGCGGGCGACCGATGCGTCGTACGCCGCTGTCGGTGACCCCGTCGAGGGCACCATCCTCACGGTGGCGCGCGCTGCCTCCGACGCGGCCATGGCGCGGGCCGACGTGGCCGGCGCCCGTGCCCGCGACGTGTTCACCGCCGCCGCCGCAGCGGCCCGCGAGGCGCTGTCTCGCACCCCGACCCAGCTCAAGGCCCTGGCCGACGCCGGCGTCGTGGATGCCGGCGGACGCGGGCTGTGCGTCGTCCTGGACGCCGCCGAGACCGTCTCCTCCGGTCGTCGCCCGCCGCCGCCGCCCACCGGTGTGCACCGCATCCCGGTGCCGCTCCACGCCCTGACGGGCGACGGCGCCGACCTCACCCCCGAGGGCCCCTCCTACGAGGTGATGTATCTCCTCGACGCCGAGGACACCGCGATCGCGGCGCTGAAGAAGGCGCTGGCCGGTCTC